>CAIXEV010000666.1 GCA_903918555.1 uncultured bacterium
GCGCGGCGATCGCGCGCGCGGCCGCTGCTTCGCTTGCGTCGAGCGGTGCATCGATCGCGAGCCGGAGGTACGCAGTCGTGCTCGCGATCCAGACGCTCTCGCGCGAGAAGCGATCAAGCGGAAGGCGCGCGACCGCGAGCAGCGTCCGTCGCGCCTCGTCGTTCCTTCCCGCGGCGGCGAGCAGCGATCCGAGATTGGCGCGCATGTCCGCGCCATCTGGATCGAGCTCGACGAGCCGTGCGCACTCGCGAATCGCGTCATCGAGCTCGCGTCGGGCCGCCGCGATGCGCATCAGTTCGCGCCGTGCGTTGATCTCCTCGCCCATCTTCGTCGCCAGCCCGGCGGCCTCGCGGAATCCGGCCCGGGCGTCTTCGCCGCGGCCCATGGACTCGAGCAACCGCGCGCGAAGCCACTGCACATCGGAGATGCGCGGGGCAAGCTTGGATGCAAGCTCGATCTCACGCAGCGCATCCTCCTTCTCCCCGAGGAGCCGATGCGCCTCGCTCCTGTTGACGGCGTTGGTGAACTCATCGGGCTTCGCCTCTCCCGCGGCCCGTGCGAACAGGAGCGCCTCGCGTGCGAGCGCCGCCGCCTCCTCCGCCCTGCCCTGCTGCGCAAGCGCGCCGGCCCTCGGCAGCAGGATGGAGGCGATGTTGTTCGACGCGATCCAAGCCGATGGGTTCTGCTCGAAGGTGGTGCGCCAGAGGATTTCCTCCGACTCGTACTTCGGCGTCGCGAGGATCGAGAGCGCGATGCAGGCCGCGATCGCGCCGCCGCCGATGAAGCGGCCGGTGCCGGCGATTCGTGGAGCGATCTCTCCGACCCTCGCGGCACAAGTCACGACGATCAGCGCAAACGCGGGCATCGCCGCATAGGCGAAGTGGTCTGCGACGAACGAGTAGATGAATGGCCAGACATTGAAGAAGCCAAGCGCCGGGAACAAGGCCGCACCGATCCAAAGCAGCACGAGAAGCGGCGCGCGCGTCGAGCGCCAGCGCAGCCCTGCGACCACGAACGCGGCCAGCCAGAGTGCGGTTGGTATCCAGAGAACCCAGTTCGCCGCGTCGAGCTCGAATCGCGGATAGATGAAGATCTGCTCGCGCGGGATCGCGAAGGTCGCGAGATAGAAGGTCGCGGTTCGACCGGCAAGCTGCAGCCGTTCGAACACGCCGAGGTCGAACGCCTCGCCCGACGCGCCGACATGGGTCTTCTCCATGACCGCGGTGAACATCCCGAGCGCGAGACCGGTGGCGAAGAAGGGAACGATCGCAAGCACGAGTCGCCGATCGATCGTGCGGCGATTCCAGAGCGCGATCATGATGATGCAAGGCGGCACGAAGATCGCCGTCGTCTTCGAAAGCAAGGCCGCGACGAAGCAGAGGAACGAGAGCATCCATGGCCGCGCGCGACCCCCCTGCCGTGCGTCGAGCATGTTGAGGAAGCACAGCACGCTCGTGAGCGCGAAGAGCATCGACTGGACGTTCTTTCGCTCCGTGACCCACGCGACGCTCTCGACGCCCATCGGATGAACCGCGAACAGCGCGGCGATCCAGAACGCGTGCGCCACGCGCGCGCGGTCCAGGACAAGCAGGAGCAAGGCGGCATTGCCGGCATGCATGATCACATTGACGAGGTGGTATGTGAGCGGCTCGAGCCCGACGAAGAGGTGCTGGATCCAGAAGCCAAGGAAGACAAGCGGGTAGTACTGCGGGGTCTGCCCAGGTATCCAAAGATTAAACCATCCAACACTCGATTGAACAACGCGGTTGGAGGTCACATACGAGTCGTCGTCCCAGATCCAGCCGCATCCGATCGACACCGCGTGCGCGGCGATGGCCAGGATGCCAACGACCACCGCTCCGATCCATGCCGGACGAGTCGTTGAATGGGGTTGCGGCGCTGGGATGGCCACCCCGAGAGTCTAGCAACCAAAAGAGTCCTATAAGTATGTTCCACGTGGAACATCCCGTGGACTCAGCGGCGCGAATTTGAACCGCAGAAGTCCGATTTTCTCGGAAGGTGCGGGAAGGGAAGTTAGGATGCGCCGCGCTGTGGAACAGGGAGCAGGTGTTCCCCGTGGAACATTGTCGCGCGAACTCTACCGACTTTGGAGGCGAACATGACTCAGGCGGATCAGACCGGAAAGAACCCAGCAAAGAAGCTCGGCCGTGGTCTCAGTGCCCTACTGGGCACTCCCGTGAGCATTCGAGTTCCAAAGGACACCGATAGGACGGTCGGAGCGAGGGTGGATAGCCTTCCACCGCCCTCAGTTTCGGCGTCGATGCAGGAGCCTATTCCATCGGCGAGCGCCATGGCCTCGCCTGATCCGATACTGACAGATCTGGCTCGAATGGCGGTTTCGGGTGCACCGATGGTTGCGAAGAAGCCTGAAGCCGGGGAGACGGCACGGCCTCAGACTGGCTATGAGCTGCGGGAGATCCCCGTGGAACAAATCGTTCCGAACCCCCGTCAGCCGCGCACGGACTTTGATCAGGCCTCGATTGAGAGTTTGGCAGCATCTATTCGCCAAGCTGGCCTGATGCAGCCCATCATGGTTCGCCGTAGTCGGTCGGGCTTCGAGCTGGTCGCCGGCGAACGCCGCTGGCGAGCTGCAAAGCTGATTGGTCTTCGCGCGATCCCCGCGATCATTCGCGAGCTGACCGACGAGTCGTCAGCTGAACTCGCCCTGATCGAGAATGTGCACCGCGAAGATCTGAACCCGATGGATCGCGCGCTTGCGCTCCGGCGTTTGGCGGTTGACTTCAGTCTGACGCACCAGGAAGTCGCGGACCGAGTAGGTCTTGACCGCGCTTCCATCACCAACCTGCTCCGACTCGCGGAGCTGGATCCCGCCACCGCGGACCTTGTCCGCAGGGGCACGATCTCCCAGAGCCATGGAAAGGCGCTGCTTGCAGTCGCTGATCTCGATCGTCGGTTGGAACTGGCAAAGCGGTCGGCAGCAGCGGGGTGGTCCGTACGCGAACTGGAGCGTCGGGTGCAGCAGGCTAACAGCGTAAAGCCTGTCCTAACAAGCACTTCCACACAACAGGGCGGTGATCCAAGCCCTCGATCTGCGAACGTAGCCGATCTCGAGCGAAAGCTCGCCGAGCACCTGGGTACTCGCGTCTCGCTGCAACTGGGACGAAAGAAAGGGTCAGGACGACTCGTACTTGAGTTCTACAGTTTCGACCAGTTCGATGGTCTTATGTCGCGACTGGGGTTTCACACCGACCGTTGATCGCTCGATCCGGTCGGGCCTCGTCGGAGTCGGCAATCTTCGCTTGCCCTAGCCGCTCTTTTTGCCACTCTCAAGCCGGTTTCTTGAGCCGCCTTCCGAAGCGCCCGATTCAACCGATCGATCGCTCGGTTGTCTCTCCGACGGAGAGCGTCGAAAGGAACTCGGATGGCACGCGAACTCTCACCAAGCGAAAAGCAGATGGCGCTTCGGGTTGAAGACGCCCAGAGGCTCTTCAACCGCGTCCTGGTGTCATGGGCGGGGGATGTGCTCGAGCTTCGTCGGCGCAAGTTGCTTCAGCCCGAATGGCATCGGGCGATTCCTGCGCATCCCAGCGGGACCGGGCCGGCTTCCCAAGGCGGCTCCTCCGTTCTGCCGATGAAGGACGCGGCGTGATCGCGCGTGGTGGCACGCGGGTTGCGGAACTCGCCTGATCGGCGGAGGTCGCAGTATGTCCGGAATCTCATCAGGCGTTGGTCTCGCGAGTGGTATCAACACCGGCCAAATCATCGAGCAGCTTCTCGCGCTCGATGCGCGGGGGAAGACGCCGCTCCAGGCACAGATCACGAAGATCACGACCTCGAAGACGGCGATGCTGGATGTCAACGCGCGGCTTCTCGCAGCGCGCTCCGCGTCCTCGAAGTTTCGGGTCGGTCGCGTCTTCGATCAGATGAAGTCGTCCGTCGGCGACGAATCGGTTCTGACGGCGTCGGCCAAGCCCGGCACGCCGCCGGGCAACTACTCCTTCAAGGTGAGCCGGCTTGTCTCGACGAGCCAGCTCCTCTCGCGCGGATTCTCATCACGCGACGCAACGCCGCTTGGTCTGACCGAGATGAACTTCGAGTTTGGAGATGCGGCGATTGCACGCGGCGCTCTGCTCAACAATCTTCGCGGTGGCCAGGGAGTCGGACAGGGTTCCATCAAGTTCACCGATCGCTCCGGCCAGACCGAGACCGTTGACTTGACGGCCTCGGTGACGCTGCAGGATGTCGTTGCGAAGATCAACGATGCGAATCTCATCGGCATCACCGCAAGCATCGAGGACGAGAAGGTCGTGCTGCGCGACACCAGCGGTGGAACGGGCCAGCTCGTCGTGGCCGATGTTGGCAGCGGAACGATCGCATCGAGGCTCGGTATCACAGGCAGCACGGCGTCTTCGACGCGCACGGGCACGGCGACCTTGAGTGCGCTGGGCATGGAGTCGTCGCTTGCCGATCTGAACGACGGCAACGGTGTCCTGATCCGCGACGGTACGACCGACTTCAGGATCGCAAACGGCGCGACGACCTACGACATCTCCCTCGGCCGCAAGAATCAACCGATCTCCAGCTCGACGAAGCTGACCGACCTCAACAACGGAGTCGGCGTCCGCATCAACACGACGGATGCAGACGACTTCATCGTGGTGACATCGACGGGGGTGAGCGTCGGCGTCAATCTCGGCGCCGTGGTCGCCAACGGTGAAGTGCAAAGTCCCGCGGTGACGACGGTGAGCGAGCTGATCGCTCGCGTCAACAGCGAGCTCACGGCGACACTTGGCTCCGGCGCCGTGACGCTCTCGCTTCGCAGCGATGGATCAGGATTCAACCTGACGGACACCCTTGGTGGCGCGGGACCACTGAAGGTTCTTGGAAGCGGGCCAAACACCGACAAGGCCGCGAGCGATCTCGGCATCTACACGGGAGCGATCACGAGCGGCGCGACGACGATCACGGGCTCGACCGTTCCGAACAAGGTCGCGATTCCGCGTGCCGCGACGGTGCAGGACCTTGCGAACCGCGTGTCCGAGCAGACCAATGGAACGGTTCGCGTGGAGATCAACGCCGCCGGAACGGGCCTTCGGCTTGTCTCGACCACGAATGAGAACATCAATGTCCTCGCCGGCGTCGTCGACGGCACCTTCGGAAACGCGATCGGTGAGCGAACCGCGCGCGACCTTGGTCTCTTTGGCGCCACGGGTGCAGCGACCGTCGACGGGTCCAGGCTCTCATCCGGCGTCGCAACCGTCCGCCTCGCCAACCTCAACGGCGGCAGGGGCGTGAGCGCGGGCGCCTCCATGTCGGTGACAGATCGGGCCGGCAACAGCTTCACCTTCGGCGGGTTCGGCGCGCATGAAACGCTGGATTCCCTCGTTCGCGCCATCAACTCGGACGCCGCATCGGCCGGCGTCGGCGTCACCATCGCCCTCTCGTCGAACGGGCGCTCGCTCGTCGCGACCGACGCAAGCGGCGGATCGGGGAACCTGAGCTTCAGCGGACTTGGCGCGACGGCGCTGGGATTGCTTGCGGCCACGCCTTCCTCGAGCGTCAGCGGCAAAGACCTCGATCGCCAGTATGTCTCGTTCGCGACGCGGCTCTCGTCGCTCAACTTCGGCCGTGGCGTCGGCAACGGGACGTTCACGATGAAGGACTCGACCGGCGCGTCGGCGACGATCGATATCGATCCTTCCGATCTCACCGTCTACGACGTGATCAGCGAGATCAACGCATCCGGCCTCTCGATCCGTGCCGAGATAAACGAAGGTGGTGACGGCATCATCCTCGTCGACACCAACACGGGCACGCCGACGACGGCGATGGAAGTCAAGGACTCCAGCGGACAGGTCGCCCGAGGACTCGGGATCGCCAAGAAGGCGACGACTGCGGGCGGTTCGATCGACGGCACCTCCGAGCGGGTCGTGTCGTTTGCGGCAACCGACACATTGAACGATGTCATGGCGAAGATCCGGTCCTCCGGCGTCGGTGTGAACGCCGCCGTGATCGACGCAGGATCCGGCTCGACCCCGTTCAGGCTCAGCTTCACCTCGCAGTTCGCGGGTTCTCGCGGGCAGCTGCTCGTGGATTCGACTGGCGTCGATCTCGGGATCACGCGAACCACCGAAGGCCGCGATGCGGCGATGGTGCTCGGCGGCAGCCTCGCCTCGGACAACCCGTTCATCTTCACCAGCTCGTCGAACACCTTCGACGGCATCCTCTCCGGCATCACGGTCACGGCGAAGAAGGTGGGGGAGACGGCCGTCGAGGTCAAGCAGGACATCGATGGCGCCATGTCCGCGATCCAGGCATGGACGAAGGCCATCAATGACGTGGTCTCGAAGATCAGCGACTACGACAAGTACGACTCGACGGCCAAGACAAAGGGCCCGCTCTTCGGCGACTCGACCGTGTCGATCGTCAGGCAGCAGATCCTGACGGCCGTTCAGGGCAAGGCGAAGGGCATCACGGGTCCCTATCAGTTCCTCTCCCAGATCGGAATCAGGCTTGGCGCAAAGAGCCAGCTGGTGATCGACGAGACGAAGCTGCGGAACCTGATCGAGAGCGACACTTCGGCCATCGAGGAGCTCTTCACCGCCTTCGAGATCCAGCAGAGCGGCACGGCATCGCCCGTCGAAGGCGTGACGATCGAGAGCAACACGACGACCTACACCAAGCTCGGCTTCGGCGACAGCATCGATCAGCGGATCCAGCGGCTCACGAACACGATCGATGGCACCACCGCGCTGGCCGACCGCAACTTCCAGAAGCAGATCGACGCGCTGAAGAAGCGGATCACGAACATCGACGATCGCCTGGTGATCAAGCGCGATCGGTACCAGCGCCAGTTCGCGGCCATGGAGCGGGCGATCGCCCGTGTTCAGTCGCAGCAATCTGCGGTGGCGGGAATCGGAGCCGGCTAATTGGAGATTGAGCGGCGTTCATCCGAAAGTCAGGCGTCGTCCTGACCGATCTGTAAGGTGATGTACAGCATGTCCCAGAATGGCCCCGACGCCTACCTCCGAACGAAGGTGATGACCGCGAAGCCCGCGGAACTTCGCCTCATGCTTATCGACGGCGCCATCCGCTTCACCGAGCAGGCGAAGCGTGGCTACGAGACGAAGGACTTCGAGACGGCCTACAACGGCACGACCCGGGCCCAGGCGATCCTGCTGGAACTGGTCGCCTCGCTGCGCCACGACATCGCGCCCGAGCTCTGCAAGAACGTCGCGGCCGTCTACACCTTCATGTACACGACCCTCGTGAAGGGGAGCATGGAGAAGAACCTGGCGGCGTTCGACGATGTGCTGCGGATCCTCCGGTACGAGCGCGAGACCTGGCTCCTCTGCATGGACGCGCTCTCGCGCGAGAACCACTCGGCGAGCGCGCTGCAGGAAGCGCCTCGGGTCGTCCCGACTCCTTCCGCCGATCAAGCTGGAGCGGAAGCGCGGCCGAGACTCGCGATCCAGGGCTGATGATTCAGCGCGAACGACCCAAGCCCACCGACCCAAGCCTAACAAGAAGCGAAGATACCTCAGCATTGACCGACAACCGTGGTCGCTACATTGCGCCACATCAGAC
>CAIXEV010000667.1 GCA_903918555.1 uncultured bacterium
ACGAGGTCGGCCCGCGACGGCGCCGACACGGTGAAGGCCGCGCCTGCGACGGTGTTCGCGGTGCTGTCGGTGCCTTCATCGATCTGATCGAGCGCATCGGTGCGCGCGATGAGGTGCGCAGGGCCCGAGTAGTCGGGCAGCGCCACGGTGGCGGAATCGCTGTAGTTTGCGCTGGCGGCGAGCGACTGCGAGCGGACGCGCTCGACGAGCATGATGTCGCCCGGGCCGATCGTGTTGTCCTGGCTGAACCACACCTGGTCGCGCCACGAGCCGGTCGCGGGCGCGTTGCCCGTGTTGGTCACCGTCCACGAGAAGGTCGCGGGCTGCGTGCCGATCGCGCCTTCGAGAGAAGAGACGGCGACGACGCCGAGGTCGGGCCGCGGCGGCAGCGACACCTGGAATGCGACCGAGACCGCGCGGTTGTTCGATTCGTTCGGCAGCTCGTTGATCTCGTTGAGCCGATCCGCGGTCGCCACGATGAAGCGCGCGCCCGAGGTCGACGCCGGGATGACGAAGTTCGCGCTCGCAGGCGCCTCTGCACCCGACGCGAGCGAGCTCGAGACGGAGATGTCTCCGAGCTGCACATCGTCCGCGTCGCCTGCGATGTTGTTGGTCGAGATGGCGATGCCGATGCGGCGGAGCGCGGTCGCAGCGACAGGGCCTTGGTTGCGCTCGACGATGGTCACGCTGAACGCGCTGCCTGCGACTGCCTCGCTCGGGACGCTGATCGAAGCGACCAGGAGATCGGGCCGGTCAGGCCACGCGATCACGACCGGACCGCTCGGCGCGGAGACATTGTCCGCTTCGCCGTTGTATTCGCTGGTCTGATCCGCGTCGTCGGTGCGCACGAAGTAGCGGAAGGTGCCTTCGGTCTGGGGCACGGGGAGCGTGCGAGTCACCGTGCGGCTCGCGCCCGCGGCGAGCGGGCCGTTCGACGCGAGGATCGCGACGGTGACATCGTCAGCGTCGCCGAAGGTGGCGTTCGCCGACTGGACGATGCGGTCGCGCCACTGCGACGACGCAGGCAGCGGGTCGCCGCCCGTGTTCGAGATGGTCCACGAGAGCTCGAAGGTGTTGCCGATGAAGAGCTCGCTCGGCGCGGAGACTGCGCCGACCACGAGGTTCGGCGTCGTGGCGACCGTCACCTCGACGGCGCCGACGACCGCGACATTGTTCGACTCGTTCGACTCGAAGCGCGACCCGGTCGCGTCGGTCTCGATGATCACCGAGTAGGTGCCCGCAGGCAGGGTGTCGGGCAGCGTGAACGAGACGGTGTGCGCCGCGCTCGCGCCCGCCGCGAACGGCGAGGTGCAGGCGCTTGCGCTGCCGAGGAGGATGTCGCCCGCGTCGAGCGCGGCGTCGGCCGAGAGATACGCGCGGCTCGTCCAGCATCCGCCGAACGAGGCGCCGGCGCCCGAGTTGGTCGTCGACCAACCGATCGTGGCAGGCACGAGCTGCTCGACCGACGACGGCACGGAGCCAGCCGAGGCCACGAGATCGCCCGCGACGACGGTCACCGGCACCGCGAGGAGGTTGTTCGACTCCCCTGCCGCTTCGCTCACGGAGTTGCTGATGTCGGTGGTGACGCGCACGAAGGCGTTGCCGATGAAGTTCGGCACCGTGCCCGACGCGCTGCGGTTCGCGCTTGCGTTCGGGGCAAGTGCGCCCGTCGACGCGGCGTTGCCGAGCGAGCCGAGTTCGGTTCCGCCCGAGGCACTGCCGGCGAGCCGCGCGCCGTCGGTCCACGCGGTGACGGTGGAACGGTTGCCCTGGTTCGCGGTGGTGAAGCCGATGGTGACGGGCGCGCCCGCGTTGAGCGTGGCGGGCGCGTTGATCGCGGTCACGACGAGGTCGGGCGCGCCGACGGCGATCGGGCCGGCGGCGTCGGAGAGATTGTCGCCCTCGTTCGTCGATTCGGCGATCGCGTTGAACGCGTCGGTCTGGACGAACACGAACACGGGGCCCGTGGCGACGGGCGCATGCACGGTGCGCGTGCGGGTGTACGAAGCGCCCGGCGCGAGCGTGGCGGAATCGGAGTAATCGCCGATCACCGTGTCGCCGCCGAAGACATCGTCGCTCGAGAAGAAGAGTCGATCGGTCGACGCGACGGTGGTCGCGCGGTCGCCCGTGTTCGTCACGGTCCACGAGACCTGCATCGTGCCGCCGAGCGTCGCTTCCGACGGGACGGTCACAGAGGTGACGACGAGGTTCGCGAAGGTCGAGGTCACCGAGACAGTGCCCGCGACGACGACATTGTCGGCGTCGTCCGACTCGAAGCGCGCGGCGGTCGCATCGACCGCGACGAGGATCGAGTAGGTGCCGCTCGCGGTCGACGCAGGCAGCGTGAAGCTGACGCTGCCGGGGAGCGACGCGCCCGCGTCGAGCGTGGCGGCGCTGCGCGAGACGGTGCCGAGGAGCGTGTCGGAGGCGTCGAGCGTGGCGTTGGTCGAGAGATAGACGCGGTCGACGAACGCCGGGCCGATCGCGTCGCCGGCGCCCGTGTTCGCGGTCGCGAACGACACGGTCACGGGCTCGGTGGTGATGATCGAGGTCGGGGCGCTGACGCCGGTCGCCACGAGGTTCGCGGCGCGGATCTCGATCGGCGCGCCGAAGACGATGTTGTTCGCTTCACCGTCGGCCGTCGTCGAGGTCTCGGCGATGTCGCCGTTCGCATCGAGCGAAAGCCGCGGCACGAGCGTGCCGGAGAAGAACGGCGCGGTGCCGCTCACGGTGCGCTCGACGGAGTCCTTCGGGGCGAGGTCGGCTGCAGCGACCGAGGTCCCGACGGTGCCGATCACGGTCGAGCTGGTCGTCGAGGCGAGCAGGTCGACGCGCGAGGTCCACGGGGCGACCGCGTCGGTGGCGCCTGTGTTTCGTTCTGTGAAGGTCGCGCTGAGCGGCGCGCCCGCGCTGACCGCCTTCGCGACCACGGGGCCGTCGGACACGAGGTCCGCGACGGGGACCTCCTTCTCGATCGTGGCCGTGATGGTCGTCTTGCCGAGGGTGAGCGTGGTGTTCGGAGGCAGCGCCGTCGAGATGAACGAGCCGCTGCGGCCGCTCGGGAACGTTGCGAGCGTCCAGGTCGAGCCGGTCGACGGAGCGAACGACGGGTCGAACGACATCGCGAACGAGCCGTCGATCGTGCTGCTGGCGGTCGCATTGATGGCGGTGTTGGCCGCGCTCGCGAGACGGGTGATCACGGACGACGGGCTGCACGCGAATGCGCCGCTGATGTTCAGAGACCCGCTGCCATCGAGCGCGAGGGTGCCCTCGTTCAGGAGCGTTCCGCCGAAAGGCACGAACGGCCGCATGCCCGTGTCGATGAAGCGCCCGCGGGCGCCCGGCTCGATGCGCGAGAGAAAGAGGAGCTGGAGCGTATTGCCGTCGATCGAGCGGATGTTGCCGCTGCCGCGCAGCGTGACATCGGCCGCGATCGTGCGGATCGCCTGCGGGAGGCGCAGATCGGCGGAAGTGTCCCACACGCCGCCTGCGAGGCGGTTCGAGGCGAGGTTCGAGACGGTGCAGTTGAAGGTGAGCCGGCCGGCCTCGGCGAGGACGGCGCCCGTCCCCGTGCTCGTGAACACGAGCGGCGAGCAGGTCGTGTTGAGCACCTTGGTACCCTCGCCCGTCGCGCGCAGCGTGCCTTGGTTCGTGAAGGTCGCGGTGAAGCTCGAGCAGTTGCCGTTGAGGTTGCAGGTCTGGCCGCTCGCCGCGGTCATCGTCCACTCGCCGCGGTTCAGCACCGTGCCGTTGAAGCCGAGCGTCACCGTCTGGTTGCTCGGCATCGTCACGGCGCCGTCGTTGGTGAACGCACCCGAGATCGTCGAATTCGTCAGCGTGAGCGACGCGCCAGAGGCGACCGCCGTCGGCGCGTTCAGGGTGACGCTGTTCGCAGAGTTCACGGCCGCCTGCAGCGAGAGCGAGCCCGCGCCCTGGACCGTCGTCGAGACGAGCGTCGTCGGGATCGGCAGCGCGATCGCCGACGGCATCGTCAGCGTGCCGCTCGTCGAC
>CAIXEV010000668.1 GCA_903918555.1 uncultured bacterium
GCACCGAGCGGATTGCGGATCTCGTGCGCGATGCCCGCGGCCATCTCGCCGAGCGCGGCGAGCGAGCGCGAGCGGCGCAGGCGGTCGTTCGCCTCCGCGAGCTCGCCCTGGAGCCGCTCGACCTGCGCCGTGAGCGCGGCGTGCGTCTCCTGCAGCCGTGCGGTCGCCTCGGTGAAGGCCCGCACGAACTCAGCGAGGTCGCCATCCTGACCCGTTGACTGCGCCATCAGCCCGCCTTGTCCGTGAACCGTGGTTGCATCGTTTCCTGCGCCGGGGAGTAGGCGCGCTGCGCCGTCGCCCCTGCTTCCGCACGCTTGACGCCATCGCTCGCGTCGCGCTGGCGAGACTTCAGCTCGCGCACGAACGCCTTGTCGCGCACGCCGACCGCATCGAGCACCGACTTCATCTCGGCGTTGATCGCACGCAGCGGCGCGACATCGCCTTCGGTGAGCTCCGCGCTCTTCGCCAGCGCAACCCACTCGTCGTCGAACGCGCGCATCGACTTGATGAGCGCATCGCGGGCATCGAGATGCCCGCTCAGCGCGCTCTCGGCCTCCGCGGGCGTGCATTCGCCGCGGGTCGCGCCGTCGACGATGGCCAGCACCTTCGACTCGAACTCGGCGAGCTCGAGCAGCGCCCTCGCGCTCTTCAGCCGCGCCCGTGCGATCTCAAACAACCTGACTGACCCCGTCGAACTCATGGCACACCCCCTTCATCCGCGCCTCGAGATGATGTCGTGACATTGGACGCCACCCGCCCGGCGGGCGGACGGTTCCGCAACCATGTCTCCCAGCTCTCGCGAGCGAGGATCCCGCCACCGACGAGGAACGCCTCGTCGGGAAGCTGAGCAAGCCTGAGCTGCGCGCGCCGGTGCGCGATCTCGGCGCGCGTCGCGTCGCCGAGCCGGTCGCAGGCGTTCACGATCTGGATCAGCGCGACCATCGAGAGCGCGTGCTCCGGGTACTTGCGGTCCACGATCTCGTAGAGCTGGATCGACTCGTCGAAGCGCTCGAGGTCGAACGCGGTGTTCGCGCGCGCGAGGTAGGCCCGGCGCAGCATGTCGACCGCGAGGCCGTCGAGCGGCTGGCTCAGCTTCTCGAAGGCCGCGATCGACTGGTCGAACGCGCGACGCGCCTCGGTGAGGCGCTCGTTGGAGTCGCGGGTGAGCTGCAGGCGGCGCGCCACCGACACATCGCCCGTGTCCGCCTGCTTGCGGGCGGCGCGCGCGACCTCGACGAGGCTCTCGCCGAGCCGGAAGCGGAGCTCGCCGCCGCGGACATCCTCGGGCCGGCGCATCAGCGCCTCGCGCAGCATCTCGGTGCTCTTCACGAAGTCGCCGCGGTCGTAGGCCAGGCGCGCCATCAGGTCGAGCGCATCGAAGTACTCGCTTGCGGAGGGCTGGAGGCCGAAGTCGCCGTCGAGCACGCGCTGGAGGAGGTTGAGCGCGTCGGCGCCGCGGCCGCCCGACGAGAGCGCACGCGCCATCGGCACGACCGAGCGCACCGCGAACGGGCCGGTCGGCGACACGGCGATCGCGGCCTGGTAGCCGCGCACGGCGTCGTCGTACGCGCCCTCGGCGTGACTCAGTCCGGCGATGCGCCAGAATCCCTCGGCGCGGCGCGGATCGTCCGGATTCGCGACATCGATGTACGCCTGGAAGTTCGCGACCGCCGCGTCACGCCAGCCCGCGAGGTCGTAGGAGTCCGCCGCAGACCACAGGCTCGACGCGACCATTCCATCCTGGGCGCTGCGCACTTCGGGCGCAGCGGCGTGCGCGGCGAACGAGTCGCCCGCGCGGCGCAGCAGGCGGTTGACCTTCGCGCGGTCCTCCGGATCGACCGCCGTTCCGGCCGGAACCTCGCCGAGGACGCGGAGCGCCTCGATCCGCGCCGCGGTGGCGACGCGGAGGAGCGACTCGGCGCTCGATCCGCCGTTCGGCCGGATCGTCGACGCGAGGTCCGCGTACGAGAGCGCGAGCGCAGGCTGGTCCGCGCCGAGCGCCGAATCGGCGCGCCCGATCAGCACGGTCTCGACCTCGCGGATCGTGTCGGGGTGGCTCTGCTTCCAGAGGAGCTCGCGCAGCTGCTGGAAGTCGCGCAGCGCCTCGGTGGATTCGTTGCGGAGCGCGCGGGCGAGCGCGCGTCCGAGCAGCGCCTCCTGGCGGAGCCGGCCCTGGTGCTCGGCGGACACGGCGCGCTCGAAGACTTCCCGCGCGGCGTCGATGTCGCTGAGCGCGATCAAGGTGCGCCCGAGACCGACATCGATCATGCCGGCGATCGCGGTGCCCTGCGTCACCAAGGTCGAGGCGTGCTGGAACTCGCGCTTTGCCTCGAGGAAACGGCCCTGCCGGCGCAGCGCCTCGCCCAAGAGGCCGGAGAGCTCTGCGAACGCATCGGCGGGAACCTCTTCGCCCGCATCCGACGCGCCCTCGAGGCGGCGCAGGTCGAGGAGCAGGCGATTGCCCGCGTCCTCCATGCGGCCGATCGACAGCCTGATCTCGGCGGCGCGCGCAACGGCCCACGCCTCCTCGCGCGCGGGAAGCGCGGGATCGGAGCGGAATTCATCGATCGCGGCCAGCAGCGCCTCGGGCGAGCGCGGCACGCCGCCGTCGTCGCCGCGGAGGATGCCCATGAGCGCGTCGCGACGCACGCGGCGCTTCAGCTCCTCGGCCTCGCGGCTGTCGCCGGTCGACGCGACGAGCGTGATCGCATCCTGCATGCGTCCGACGCGGACGAGGCTGTCGGTGTATCGCTTGACCTGCTCGGAAGTGAGCGCCCAGCCCGCATCGCGCGCCTTCTCGTAGGCCTCGATGATGCGATCGTCGTTCTCCTTGGCGGGAAACTCGACGCCGCGCAGCTGCACCGCGATGTAGTCGGCGGTCGCGGCGTGGAAGCGCGGGATGATCTCAGGCGGCGCCTTCTCGAGGTTCGGCGCGACCACGCCGAACAGCACGACGCGCGCGGCCTTGAACTCGCCGTCCTCGATCAACTCCTCGGCCTGCGTGAGCGCGCCCCCGAAGTCGTCCGTCGGCGGCGCCGACTTGCCGTAGTACACCGCTGCGGCGATGCCGACCGTGCCGAGGACGAGGAGCGGCGCCTGCCAGCTCTCGGTCGCGTGCGCGAGCAGCTTCTGGAACTTCGTCTTCGGCTTCGGAGGAGCAGCTGCAACCGCAGGCTCGGCGCCCTTCTTGGCGTCGTCCTTCGCGTCTTCCTTCTTCGCGTCGCCCTTCGCTTTCGCGTCGGACTTCGGATCAGGCGTTGGCTGCGGCTTGCTTGACACGGCGACCCTCAGAATCCTTCCGAGCGCGCGATCTGCGCGAGAGGTCCACACACTTGTTGCGCGAGTTCAATCCTTGAAATCGCGCTGCACACTCCATGCGACACATCCCCGCCCGGGCGAGAGATTGCCCGATGGTGATCGATCGTTCGACGAACGAACCGACCCTCATCCTGTATCGGCAGGCGGACGGAGAATCCTCCAAAGGCAAAAACTGCTCAGCGTTCAGTCGACGAACACATCGAGCGCGCAATCGGCAGGAACGGCGCGACCCCACCCCGCCGCCCGGCGCGGCGCGGCGTCGGCGCGGTCGGCGGGGTCAGTCGACCCAATCGCCCGGCC
>CAIXEV010000669.1 GCA_903918555.1 uncultured bacterium
CGTCTTGACGATCCGGTCCACATAGATGCCGGGGGTGTGGATGTTGTCCGGGTCGAGGCTGCCGACAGGCACGATCTCCTCGACCTCGACCACGCAAGCCTTGCCGCACATCGCGACCATCGGGTTGAAGTTCCGCGCGGTCTTGCGGAACACGAGGTTGCCCGACTCGTCGGCCTTCCAGGCCTTGACGAGGGAGAGGTCCGCGCGGATCCCGCGCTCGAGGACAAAGGTCTCGCCGTCGAACTCCATGGTCGGCTTGCCTTCCGCGACCACGGTTCCCACGCCCGTCCGCGTGTAGAAGCCGGCGATGCCCGCGCCGCCCGCGCGCATGCGCTCGGCCAGGGTGCCCTGCGGGTTGAACTCGAGCTCGAGCTCGCCCGACATGAACTGGCGCTCGAACTCGGCGTTCTCGCCGACATAGCTCGACACCATCTTGCGGATCTGGCGGGTCTGCAGCAGGAGGCCAAGCCCCCAGTCGTCGACGCCGGCGTTGTTGCTGACCGCGGTCAGGTCCTTCGCGCCAGAGTCGCGGAGCGCGATGATGAGCTGCTCGGGGATGCCGCAGAGTCCGAAGCCGCCGACGGCGACCGTGATTCCGTCGCGTGTGAGCCCCTCAAGCGCCGCGGCGGGCGTCGGGAAGACCTTCTTCGCGGTGTGCTTCGATGTCGCGCTCGTCATGTCGACCTCTCCTCGTCTTGCCCCGGACACGGGGGCGCGGAGTGTAGCGAATCGTGCGGGAATCCCGCTCGGAAACGCGAAAAGCACGATCGGGCGCCGTGCGCGGGCGCCCGATCGATCGGGGGACTCGGGATCGAGCGGCTCGGCATGGAGCAACTCGGGACTCGTCCGAAGCGTCAGTTCGCGCTCGGCTCGGTGCGGCCCTCGCGGGCCGCGATGTCCGCCGCCATCTCGGTCGCGGCGTCGGGGTTGGCGGCATGCAGGGCCGTGCGGATCTTCTCCAGGGCCTTGTTCTGGATCTGGCGCACGCGCTCCTTGGTGACGCCGATCACCTGACCGACCTGCTCGAGGGTGAGGGCCTGGGCCAGCTCCGAGGCGACCGGGGTCAGGTCCTTCGCTCCGAGCGCTGCAAGCGCGCTTGAGGCATCGATGCCGAAGCGGTGGCTGATGACCTTGATCTCGATCTCCGAGAGGTCGGCCTTGTTGGTCGTGACGATGTACTTGACCTCGTCAGCGCACTCGCGCTCGTGGGTGGCACGCACGGTCTCGAGGTGGTTGGACCGCTCGAGGGCCGGGTCGTACTCCGCGCCGAAGCGGCGGTTGTGCGTGGTGACCTTGATGCCGTGACGGCTGAAGGCCTTCAGGATCGCGCGGCAGGCGTAGGTGGAGAACTTGAAGCCGCGGTTGCAGTCGAACTTGTCGACCGAACGCATCAGCGCCATGTTGCCTTCGCCGATCAGGTCGGCGAAGTCCACCTCGGAGAGCCGAACGCGCTTCGCCATGGCGAGGACCAGGGCGAGGTTCGTCTCGGCGAGCTGCTCGCGGTACTGCCGGGAGATGGCGTACCAGCGGAGCACCTCGCGCGCCTCGGAAAGCGTCAGGGCGCGCGATGCGGCGCGCTTCTGGGTCTCCGAGATGCTGAAGCGGGCAAAGTTGTACTTCATGAACAGGATGCGCTCCTGCGCACCCGTCAGGAGGATGGTCGACTGGGACTTCGGCGAGCGGATCGTGCGGCTGCGCGCGGCGATGAAGTCGTCCATCAGCGGGCGGTACCAGGTCACATCGGGGCGCTCGATCTCCGCGATGCCGTAGATCCGCTCGGCCGCGTCGGCGAGGTGGAAGTCCGGGTGGTCGATGTAGTCCATCGGCTCGGCCATGATGCCCTTGAGGATGCGCTCCTCGACAGGCGTCAGAGGCGCAAGTCCCTTTGGCATCGAGGCTTCCGCACCAGCGGCGCGTGAGGGCTCCGACTCGGGCATCGAGTTGGCGCGAACGGCAACGCCAGAACGCTTCCGCGCTCGCGCAAGCGGCGAGTCGGCAGAGTTGAGGTTGGGACGGTTACGAGAAACGAGATCACGCATAGCTGAACCCTCCAAGTGCGGATTCCAGGTCGCTGGGCAAGGCGAACTAGTCTCCAGGCGGGTCGATCTTGCGGGTATCGCGACTTTTCGTCGCAATTGACCGAAGATCAAGGAACTTTCCACTCCTCACGCGTTCCCCGCGCATGAGGATGGCCGACACTCACTTCGGATCGGAGCCTCTTGGGCTCGTCTGAGATCCAACTTGAACCGGTGGCCACCCGACCGATCCAAGACCTTGCGAGATGGAGCGCACCGCAAGGCGCGCGCCTATGAGAATGCCTGAACCAATGGCGCTGAAGCGGGAATTCGCCGCCATTTTGCGTTTGGGAGCAGGTTCTGACTGTCAAACCTGCAAACGCGCACGCTACGAGGCCTGATCAGGGGCCTGATCAGGGGCCTGGTCAGGGGGCTGGTCAGGACGAGCCCCCCGCAAGAACCGAGACTTCTGAAACGCAGATCGCTTCGTCAGAGTTCGCGATTCCGATTCCATCTGAGGCCTCAACAGTTGCGAGATGACGAAGAGCCGCCAGGACTTTTGGCGTCGCGTCGTCTTTCCGCACATCGAAAACCATTCTCGGACCCAAACTGCCCATGCAGCGGTCAAGCCGGGGCATGGATGCCCTCAAACAGAGTTTCCGCCACACCAAAGTTCAAACCGGCACCCTGAAAGCAGAGGCCGCCGCACTATACGCAGACGCGCAGCGCGGGTTTCATGGAAGACGCGATCGCGTCAAGCAATCGCCCCCGCGCATCGCCGGTCGGCGGACGCGCGGGGGCGGCATGTTGTCGCGACCTCTTACTCGGCCTTGCCCGAGGAGCTGTCGTAGATCCAGCGGTCCGAGGCGCGGGGGAAGTCGAGGACTTCGCCGGCCTTGAAGAAGAGCCCGAGCTCGCGCTCGGCGGCCTCGGGGCTGTCCGAGCCGTGGATCAGGTTGAACGAGTTGGAAACGCCGAAGTCGCCCCGGATCGTGCCGGCGGCGGCCTTCGAGCCGAAGGTCGCGCCCATCATGCTGCGGCAGATGGTGATCGCGCCGATGCCGCGGACGGCCAGCACGAGGACGGGCGAGCTCGTCATGAAGCCGACGAGGCCGTTGTAGAAGCCCTTGCCCTGGTGGTCCTTGTAGTGGGTGGCGGCGAGCTCGGGGCTGATCTGCATGAGCTTGGCGCCCACGATCTGGAGACCCTTGTCTTCGAAACGGGTGATGACGCGGCCCATGAGGCCGCGCTGGACGGCATCGGGCTTGAGGATGATGAGCGTGGTTTCCATGTGGATTCTCAGGTTGGGGTTCGGTTGAAGGGCGGAGAGTGTAGCGCAAACTCCCGCACTTGGTCGAAATCCTGCGGAATCCGTGCGGTGGCGTCGCAGCGCGCGCGGTTCGGATAATGTCGGGTGCTGAGCGGCGAAGGAACGCCGGGAGTCCACACGATGGAGAGTGCAGTGAAGGAACGGTCGTCGCAGGGAGGCACCAAGCAGCGTCGAGGCGCCACCGCCGAGGAGATGTCGTCGCGGCAGAAGGAGGTCTCGGTCAGCGAGTTCTTCGTGAAGAACCGCCACCTCCTCGGCTTCGACAACGCCCGCAAGGCGCTTCTCACCACGGTGAAGGAGGCGGTCGACAACTCGCTCGATGCGTGCGAGGAGGCGGGCATCATGCCCGACATCGCCGTCATCATCGAGGACCTCGAGCCGAAGCGCCCCGCGACCGCGAAGAGCTCGCGATACCGGGTCACCATCGTCGACAACGGCCCCGGCATCGTGCGCAAGCAGGTGGAGAACATCTTCGGGCGCCTGCTGTATGGCTCGAAGTTCCATCGCCTGAAGATGTCGCGAGGCCAGCAGGGCATCGGCATCTCGGCGGCGGGCATGAACGGCCTCATCACGACCGGCCGTCCGATGCTGATCTACACGAAGCCGAACGCGAAGCAGCCAGCGCACCACATCGAGCTGGCGATGAACACGAAGACGAACCGCGCCGAGGTCACCCTCGACAAGGAGACGAAGGACTTCCCGCCCGAGCGGCTGCGCGGACTCTCCGCCGGCACGAAGCAGCTGTCGCAGGAAGGCGTGTTCCTCTCGCCCGAGGTCTTCGCGACGGGCACGAGCGTCTCGATCGAGCTCGAGGGCAAGTACCAGAAGGGCCGCGGGTCGGTCGACGAGTTCCTCGAGCTGACCGCGATCGCGAACCCGCATGCGCGCATCGTGTTCGTGCCGCCGTCGCGCGTGGCGCAGGAGGAAGCCGACGACCTGCTTCCCGGCACGAGCGCAGCGGCCGCCGAGGAAGGCAAGCCCGATGCGCCCGCGCAGACGACCGAGACCGGCGGCGTGACGGTGTACCCGCGCGGCGTGACGGAGCTCCCGCCTGAGACCAAGGAGATCCAGCCGCATCCGAAGGGGATCGAGCTCGGCATCCTGCTTCAGATGCTCAAGGACTACGAGGCGAGCGAGAAGGGGAGCCTCTACGACTTCCTGCAGACGCGCTTCTGCCGCGTGTCGAGCTCGACCGCGGCCAAGTTCTGCAGCGCGATCGGCGCGACGAGCCGCACCAAGGCGGGCGATGTCGAGCCGCAGCAGGTCGAGAAGCTCTTCAAGGTGTTCGAGGACGAGCGACTCGCGCCGCCGCCGACCGACTGCCTCGCGCCGATCGGCGTGCGGCAGCTGCTGGCGGGCCTCCTGAAGGGCGTGAAGGCCGAGTTCTACGCGGCGTCGACGCGCGAGGCCGCGGTCTATCGCGGGCGTCCGTTCCAGATCGAGGCCGCGATCGCCTTCGGCGGCGACCTGCCCGGCGACCAGTCCGCGCGCGTGATCCGCTTCGCGAACCGCGTGCCGCTGCTCTTCCAGCAGAGCGCGTGCTCGAGCTTCAAGGCCGTCGAGGAGACGCCGTGGAAGAACTACGCGATGCAGCAGCCGCGCGGGAGCCTTCCCGTCGGCCCGCTCGTCGTGATGATCCACATGGCGAGCGTGTGGGTGCCGTTCACGAGCGAGTCGAAGGAGGCGATCGCCGACTACGACGAGATCCGCAAGGAGATGCGGCTCGCGCTCATGGAGTGCGGCCGCAAGCTCGGCACCTACCTGCGCAAGCGCCAGAAGATGCGCCGCGAGGGCGAACGCCGCGATGTGTTCGAGCGCTACATCGGCGAGATCGCGAAGGCGCTCAATGCGATCACCGGCGAGGACGCGAAGCAGATCTACGACGCGCTCCTCGAGCAGGCGCGCAGGAAGACCGCAGTGGCGGACCAGCAGCTTGATGAAGACGGCAAGATCGTGAAGGACGACGACGATGACGACTTCGGCGAAGGCGTCATCGTGGTTCCGAACGCGATCGCGCCGATCGAGAGCGCGGCGCCCATCGCGCCGCCGGTGTTCGACGCGCCGAAGCCGAAGGTCGCGTTGGGCGCGAAGCCTGCGAAGGAGCTGAGGCCTGCGAAGGCTGCGAAGCCCGAGCCCTCGGCGAAGCCGGCGCCCAAGGGCGCTCCGGCGATCGTGACCAAGAAGGACCTCTCGTCGCGGACCGAGACCGAACCGAAGCCCGCGCTGAAGAAGAAGCCGTTCACCGACGACGACCCGCGCCTCTTCTGACTCTGAGACACCACGCCCGCGCAGTCCGCGCGCAAGGATTCAAACCATGGCAAAGAAGACGACTGAGCAGGGTGGTGGCCGCGGCCCGACCGAGCGCATGAAGGAGCGCGATGTCGCGACGCAGAAGAAGATCCTCACGCTCGCCGAGGAGATCGCGCAGCGCTCGCTGAAGGGCCGGGAGCCCGTCGTCGAGATCCCGATGCGCACCAAGTCGAACACGATCTGGAACAAGAAGAAGGGCATCCTCGAGATGGGCGACGGCACGGCCGAGCGCCCGCTCTTCGACCTGAAGACCGCGAAGCAGTTCATGCAGACGATGCTGCACGCGAGCACGATCAAGGACCTCATCGAGGCGCAGAAGACAAGCAGCCTCCGTGGCGTCTTCTACAAGGCCAAGCACA
Organism: uncultured bacterium; assembly: GCA_903918555.1. Taxonomy (GTDB): domain Bacteria; phylum Planctomycetota; class Phycisphaerae; order Phycisphaerales; family SM1A02; genus QWPT01. Next base: position 6,015 of record CAIXEV010000669.1, read on the forward strand.
CGGTCGCGGGGACGAAGGAGAACACCTTCGACACGCAGGACGAGTCCGACCCGATCCTCGAGGATCTCGAGGTGGCGCTCGGCGCCCTGCGCGAGGAGCTGCATGTCTTCGCCGAGAACCGCGGCTCGATGGTCGGCAACATCACGATCGTCGACAAGGGCGACGAGATCGACTGCCGCCGCATGGGCTCGGGCGGCTACGCGCTGCCGTCGATCGTCGAGCCGGACATCATCCAGTTCAAGAAGTGCGAGGCGAAGTTCGTCCTTCATGTCGAGAAGGGCACGGTGTGGAACCGCTTCAACGAGGACCGCTTCTGGGAGAAGAACAACTGCATCCTGACGCACGGCGCGGGCCAGCCGCCGCGCGGGTGCCGGCGCCTGCTGCAGCGGCTCAACCAGGAGCTGAAGCTGCCGATCATCTGCGTGCTCGACAACGATCCGTGGGGGCACTACATCTACAGCGTCATCAAGCAGGGCTCGATCTCGCTGGCGTTCGAGAGCACGCGCCTGGCGATTCCCGACGCGAAGTTCCTCGGCATCCGCGCGAAGGACTTCCGCGAGTGCGGCCTTGACGACGCGGTGAAGATCGACCTCACCGACAACGACATCAAGCGCGCGAAGGAGATCCTCGCCTACCCATGGTTCGACGGGCACCGCGGCTGGCAGAAGGAGATCAATGCGCTCCTGTCGAACGGCTTCAAGATGGAAGTCGAGTCGTTGATCACGAAGGACATCTCGTATGTCA
>CAIXEV010000670.1 GCA_903918555.1 uncultured bacterium
GCGATGTGGATCGGCGGCGTGACCCAGGCGTTTCGGATGCGGCCGTTCGTCGAGACGACGAGCGAGCCGCTCTCGGCAATCGCGCAGTCGACATCGGTGACACCGACCTCGCAGTCGAAGAGGAGATCGGCGTTGTCGTTCGGCGCGAGGCGCGCGCCGGCGGCGGCGCTCGCGCGTGCGGCGAGCGCGGCGTCGCGCACGGCGACCACGGTGGTGCCGCGGGATTCGAGCAGTTTCGTGAGCGCTGCGTCGAGCCCCGCGTCGTCGACGCGCGTCACGCGCATGCCGACGGCCTGCGCCTTCGCCGCAAAGAGATCGGCGAGGTTCGCCGCGTCGCGCGCGATGCGGCGGACGACCGTGTGCGCGGGTACTTCGGCGACCGACACGGGCTGCGCGCGCACGGCCGCACGAACGCGCGCAAGCAGGAGATCGACGGCGGGGCTGCGCGCGGTCATCGTGCGCCTCGCGCGTTGTCGTGCTTCGCGAACCACTCGCGGAAACTCTCGCCTGTCGCGAACCCAAGGTCGCGCGTCGCGGTCCAGCCCGCGCCGGGGCCAGGTGCGCGCGTGAGCCACGCGCGTTCGCCGTCTTGCGCCACTTCCCGCTGGCCCAGCATGCGCGCGTGCAGTCGCGCGGCGCCGATCGCGAGGCGGAAGAGCGCAGGGCGCTCGGCAAGCCAGCGCCAGACGCGCAGCACGGATTCCTCGCTCGCGGGCGAAAGGCCGCGCTCGCGCAGCCGCGCGCGGTCGTGCAGCAGGAACTTCGGGATGTCGATCTTGACGGGGCACGCCTCGTAGCACGCGCCGCAAAGCGAGCTCGCGCGCGGGAGATCGGGGTAGTTCGTCAAGCCGTTCGAGCCCGACTGCGCGCGCTCGAGTTCGGGCGTCAGCACGGCGCCGATCGGGCCTGCGTAGACCGAACCGTACGAGTGCCCGCCGACCTTGCGGTAGACAGGGCAGGCGTTCAGGCACGCGCCGCAGCGGATGCAGCGGAGGAGATCGCGCTTCTCGCTTGCGAGGACGCCCACGCGGCCTGCGTCGACGAGCACGAAATGGAGTTCCCGCGGCCCGCCGTGCTCGCCGGCGTGGCGCGGGCCGCGCACGAAGCTCGTGTAGATCGTCAGCGGCTGCGCGGTGCCGCTGCGCGCAAGCAGCTTGAGGAAGGGCGCCAAGTCGCGCGCGCCGCGGATCAGTTTCTCGATGCCGACGAACACGATGTGGACGGGAGGGCCGCCGACCGAGAGGTCGAAGTTGCCTTCGTTCGTGCAGATGACGGCGGAGCCTTCGTCGGCGAGCAGGAAGTTCGCGCCCGAGACGCCGATGTCGGCGGCACGGTAGAGGCCGCGCATGTGTTCGCGCGCGATCTTCGTGAGTTCCTCGGGATCCTCGGTGTAGCGCGAGCCGAGCTCGCGTACGAAGCTCTTCGCGGTCGCGACGCGGTCCTTGTGGATCATCGGCGTGACGATGTGGCTCGGGGCGTCGCCGTCGATCTGCAGGATGAACTCGCCGAGGTCGGTCTCGAGCGTCTTGATGCCGGCGGCCTCGAAGGCGGGGAGAAGGCCGATCTCCTCGGTGACCATCGACTTGCTCTTGACGCACGACTTCGCGTGGTGCACGCGGGCGATGTCGAGTGCGATCGCGCAGGCCTCGCGGCCGGTCGTCGCGGCGTGGATGTGCGCTCCCGAGGCCTCGGCGTTCGCGATGAAGCGCTCGAGGAGTTCGTCGAGATGATCAAGCGCGTGTTGCTTGGTGTCGCGGGCGACGGTGCGGAGGTCGTCGTATTCGAGGCCGAAATCGCGGTCGAAGATGCCGCCGCGCTGCGTGTCCTTGAGGTGCGTCGCGTTGCCGACGAACTGCTGCAGCTTGAGGTCGCGCACGGCCTCGCGCGCGCGCGGCTTCATGTCGAAGGGGAGTTGGGGCGCGATGAGCGGGTTCATGGTTTCCCCCCATTCATGGCTTTCCCCCGTTCGGGGCCCCGGTTTCGAGCAGACCCAGGGATTCGGCGAGTGCTTCCGCCGGCGAGATCACGCGCAGCGCCACGCCCTTGCGATGGGCGAGGCCAGCAAGATGCGCGGCGCACCCCGTGTCGCTGGCGACGAGCGTGCCGGCGCCGGTCGACGACACATGCGCGAGCTTCTCGTCGCCGAGCGCGGTCGACACCTCGGGAAACTGCGTGCTGAACATGCCGCCGAAACCGCAGCATTGCGCCATGTCGGGCAGTTCGCGCACTTCGCCGCAGCCCGCGCGCGACAGGAACGGCGCCGTGCAGCCGTGGCGGTGGAGCCCGCGCAGGTGGCACGCGTCGTGGCAGGTGAGCGGGGCGCAGGGGCGGCCCTTGAGCGAAGTCGGGTCGACGCCGAGGCGCGTCTCGAGGAACTCGATGAGTTCGTAGGTCTTCGCAGCGAGCGCCTCGGCCGCGGCGCGGTCGGCGGAACCCGCGTCGAAGAGCACCGCGTACTTCTCTCGCACGACCGACGCGCACGAACCCGACGGCGTCACCACGGCGTCATACGGCGCGAACACCGCGCACATCCGCCGCGCGAGCGTGGCCGCGTCGGCGGGAAGGCCGTTCGAGAGCATCGGCTGCCCGCAGCAAGTCTGCGCGAGCGGCACCTCGGGCGCAACGCCGCAATGCTCGAGCACCAGCACCGCCGCCTTCAGCGCGCGCGGCGCAAGCGCTTCGGCAAGACAGGTGGTGAAGAGCGCGACGCGCATCGGTGCAATGTAGCGTCAGCCCGCAGCTGCGCGCATCACGACCGGTGCGAGAAGCGGCGCGGCGAGCGCGCAGACCGTGGTGATGGCGAGGGCGATCGCAAGCAGCATGGCGGCTTCGGTCGCGAGGAACACCGCGACGCGGCCGCGGTTGGCGCCCAGGCGGCGCATGAGTGCGAGTTCGTCGGCGCGCAGGCGGATCGAGAGCGCGAAGGCGAGTGCCGCGACGAGGAGGACGAGCGCCGCCGTCGCCACGGCCACGGCGCCGAGCACGCGGCCGACGCCGAAGATCCGCTCGAGGACGCGCTCGATGAACTGGTCGGGGCGCGCGAGCTGCAGTGTTTCGCCCTTGCCCGTGAAGCGTCCGAGCAGGATCGCCTGCGCCTTCGCGTCGGCTGGATAGACGAGCGCTGCGTCGATCGGGAAGGTCGACGGGTCGCCGTGGAAGTGGAAGTCTGCGGCGATGCCGTCCGCCGACTTTCGCTCGATCGGGAGCGCTTCGCCCGCGATCTTGCGTTCGCCGTCTTGCCCGATGAGCGCGCCAGGCGCCGTGCTTGCGGCGGGGTCGTCGTGGCGGTGCCCGAGGCCACGGATCGACCACATGGTGCGGAGATCGACGAAGAGGACGCCGTCGTCGGGGGTACCGGTCGGCGGGAGGACGCCCGTCACCGTGAGTTCGAGCGGGAACACACCGGCGAGGTCGGAGAGCGACGCTGGGTCGGTGAAGAGGCGCGAGCCGGGCGCGAGGCCGAGCGCGCGCGCCGCATCCGCGCCCGCGACGCACTCGCCGATCGTCGCGAACATCGCGCCCGACGCCGGGCGCAGTCCGCGGCGGTCGAAGTTGTCGATCGTTGTGCCGACGACGGGCGTCTTCTGCGCGGTGGCGCCGAGCGCGAACGGCACGGCTTGGCCGAGGCCGTCGCCTTCGATGCGGGCGAGGTCCTGCATGAGGAGTCCGCGCGGCGGCGTGGCTGCGAAGAAGAGCGCGCCGAACACAAGATCCGATTCGCTGCCCTTCGCGCCGAGGACGAGTGGCGCGATCGCGGCGCGCGCGCGCATGTCGGCCGAGGCGCGCTCGAGGAGCGACGCGAGCGCGAGCGGCACGCCAAGCGAGAGGCCGAGGACAAGCGCGAGCAGCAGGCTGCGGCGCCACGAATGGCGCAGCGAGGCGACCGCGAGGAACGCAGCATGGCGGAGAAGCGCGGTCACGCGTCACCGCCGATCGCAAGCACGCCGTCGAACGAGCCGAGGATCGACTCATCGTGCGTCGCGACGACGAGCGCTGCGTCGGCGGCGCGCGCTTCGTCGATGAGAAGCGCCGCGATCTCGCGCTTCAGCGCAGGGTCGAGGTTTCCCGTCGGTTCGTCGGCGAGGACGAGCGCGGGCCGCGTGACGAGCGCACGCGTGATCGCGACGCGCTGGCGTTCGCCGTGCGAGAGCCGGTCGATCGAGCGGCGCGACTTGTCGCCGAGGCCGACGCGGCCGAGGAGTTCGCGCGCCCGCGCGTGCGCGGCGTCGTCGAGCGAGAGCGCGCCGTGCAGCCGGAAGGGGAGCAGCACATTCTCGAGCACATCGAGCGACGCCACGAGCTCGAAGGTCTGGAACACCTGCCCCACGCAGGTCGCGCGGTAGGCGCGGCGCTCGGCGTCGCTCATCGACGAAAGCGAGCGGCCGCGCGCGCGGACCTCGCCTTCGAACGGCAGCAACTCGCCTGAAAGAAGCGCGAGCAGGGTGCTCTTGCCCGAGCCAGACGGTCCGCGCACCGCAAGCGACGCGCCTCGTGCGAGCGCGAGGGGCGCCACGCGAAGCTCGAACGCGGTGCCGCCCGCCGACGCGCGGCGGAACACGAGCGTCGTCGTCTCGATCAGGGTTGCGTGAGGCGCCGTCGTTCCAGCCATCTGCACGCGCTCAGGGTAGCCGAGCAGTGCTATCCTGCGGGCATGGTTCGCACAGCGCTTCTCGTCGCCGCGTTGTTGTTCTCGATCGCCTTCCTCGCGGGCTGTGGCCCTTCGCCTCGGGCCCCTGCGCGCGCGCCTGGCACGAAGCTGCGCGTCTTCGCGGCAAATCCCGCCCTCGCCTCGTTGGTGCGCGAGCTCGGCGCCAGCGAAGTCGAGCTCGTGACCCCGTGGACGGACACGCCCGACCCCGCGTACTGGAAGCCCTCGGCCGACGCGATCCGCGAGATCCAGTCGTGCGACCTCATCGTGCTCAACGGCGCCGCGTACGAGCCATGGGCCGCGCAGGCGGCGTTGCCGCGGGCGCGCACCATCGACACGACGAACGCCGTCAAGGCGAAACTCATCGAGGTCGAGGGCGAGACGCACTCGCACGGACCGGAGGGAGATCACACGCACGCGTCCACGGCGTCGACGACCTGGCTTTCGCCTGCGTTGGCAAAGGCGCAGGCGGAGGCGATCGCGGGCGCGCTGCAGCCGCTCCTTGCGACCCCCGAGGCGAAGGGCGACTTCGCCGCGCGCAAGACGGCGCTCTTCGCCACCTTCACGCGCACCGAGAAGGCGCTCGCTGACCTCAAGTCACTCGAGCCGGCGTGGCTCGCGTCGCATCCCGTCTACCAGTATCTCGGCCAGGCCTCCGGCATCGAGATCGAAAGCAAGCACTGGGAACCGGGCGAGATGCCCGACGAGAAGGAGTGGACGAAGTTTCGCCTGACGCGCGCGGCGTTTCCGCGGCCGACGGCGTGGATGCTGTGGGAGGGCGAGCCCGGCCCCGAGATCCGCGCGCAGCTCGAGAAGGAAGGCGTGCGCGTCGCCGTGGTGCCGCTCTTCCCGAGCGCCGATGGCGAGTTTGCGGTCAGTTATGCCCTCCTCGTCGAGCGGCTCTGCGAAGAGCTGCGGCGTCGTTGACCGCGGTCCGAGGGTAGACTGCGCGAATGCTCCGTTCGACCGCTGTTTCCGCGCTTCTCGCCTTCGGCATCCTCGTCTCTGGCGCCGCCGCGCAGACGAGTAAGCCGCAGTCCCCGTCGAAGTCGCAATCCTCCTCGCAACCGAAGATCAAGCCCCTCGAGATCTCCTACGGCATCCCGAAGGCTCGTCCGAAGACGAAGGGCGCGCTGCGCCTCGCGACCTACAACGCGGAGAACCTCTTCGACCAGAAGGACGACCCGAACCAGTCGGGCGAGTACGACGACCTCAAGGAGGCGACGAGCGAGGCGCGGCTCAAGGCGGTCGCGAAGGCGATCCGCGAGCTCGACGCCGATGTCCTCTGCCTCGAGGAGATCGAGTCGAAGGAATGCCTCGAGTGGTTCCGCGACACCTACCTCAAGGGCATGGGCTACGACTATGTCGCGAGCGAGGATGTGTCGTACTACCGCGGCGTCGAGCAGTCGGTGCTCTCGCGCGTTCCGATCGTGAAGGCGCAGGTCTTCAGCGGCGAGGACCTCGTCATCGGCGACATGGAGTCGCGCCGCACCGATTCGGAGGCGAAGCGCCTCGCCGGCACCTGGGCGAAGCCTGAAGGCAAGATGCCCGAGAAGTTCCAGCGCTCGCCGCTCAAGGTCGACCTGAAGACGAAGGACGGCTACGAGCTGACCGTGTTCGTCGTGCACCTCAAGGCGGGCGCGTTCGACTGGCAGCGCGAGCTCGAGGCGCTGCAGGTCGAGCAGTTCGTCGAGGAGATGCTCAAGAAGAATCCCGACGCGAATGTGGCGGTGCTCGGCGACTACAACGCGCAGCCGAACGCGATGAGCGCCAAGGTGCTGCGCATCTCCGACGACGGGCTCGTGAGCGCGTACGACTGGCGCTTCGACAAGAAGGCCTCGCGCGACACCTACACGACCCACGCGAGCGGCCGTTCGATCGACTTCATCGTGATGAGCCCGGGCCTCGCTGCGGACTGCATCGACGGCTCGTACTTCGTGCTCGGCACGCCGCACGCGGGTTCCGACTGGGATTGGCGCAAGGCCGACGAGAATCCGCCGCCGAACGGCTACGCGGCCGACCACTATCCCGTGGCGATCGAGATCATGACCGCGACCGACAAGCCTGCGAGCGCGTTCAAGCGCGCTGGCGCGCCGGGTGACGCCGAGGACGAGAAGGACGCGCCGAAGCGGCCGACTTCGGCGGGGAAGGGCGAGGAGACGCCGGCGGACGACAAGCCGTCGGACGCCAAGCCGTCGGACGACAAGTCTTCCGCCAAGCCGGCGACCAAGCCCGCCGCGACCGCCGCCGACGCAAGCGGTCCGCGCCCCGTCGGCGACGCGCCCGCAGCCGATCAGGCGCTGGCCGCCGAGCTTCGCGCAGCAGGCTGGACCTTCTTCCTGCCCGAGCCGAAGAGCAAGGCCGCGAAGTGGGGCAACACCGATCCGCGCACCACCTGGTTCCCCGGCTTCTGGAAGAACGAGAAGACCGGCGCGATGAGCGCCTCGCAACCGAAGGGCGACCCATCGAAGGGCCGCGGCTTCGTTGGCGACGGCAAGGAGAAGCCCAAGTGGCGCGACGGCGGCTCGCCCGGCCCCGTCAGCTGGGTCGAATGGCTGTGCTCGAGCGAGGGCGCCGAGAAGAAGTGAGCGCGGGCTCGCGGCGCGCGACGCGACGCCACGCCACGCGATGCCACGCCACGCCACGACACGCCTCAGTCGAGCCCAAGCAGCCGCATCACCTCGGTGACATCCTTGTCGCCGCGGCCTGACACATTGATGACAAGCGTCTGATCGCGCGGCATGGCGCGCGCGGCGATGATCGCGCCGTGGATCGCGTGCGAAGTCTCGAGCGCGGGGATGATGCCTTCCATGCGCGCGAGGAGCTGGAAGGCGTCGAGCGCCTCCGCATCGGTCGCGGCGATGTACTCGACGCGGTTGGTGTCCTTCCACCACGAGTGCTCGGGGCCGACGCCCGGATAGTCGAGGCCCGCGCTGCACGAGTGGACATCGGCGGTCTGGCCGAAGGTGTCCTGCAGCACATAGCTCATCGAGCCGTGCAGGACGCCAGGTGTTCCGTAGGTGAGCGGGGCAGCGTGGTCGCCGGGCTTCGCGCCGCGGCCGCCGGCCTCGACGCCGATCAGCCGCACCGACGAATCCTCGACGAACGGATAGAAGATGCCCGCCGCGTTCGAGCCGCCGCCCACGCACGCGATGACCGCGTCGGGCAGGCGCCCGAGCTTCTCGAGGCACTGCGCGCGGCACTCGCGGCCGATCACGCTCTGGAAATCGCGCACCATCATCGGGAAGGGGTGCGGGCCGACGACCGAGCCGATGATGTAGTGGGTCTGTCCGACCGAGCCCATCCAGTCGCGCATCGCCGCGTTGGTCGCGTCCTTGAGCGTCTTCGAGCCCGACTCGACCTCGATCACCTTCGCGCCCATCAGAC
>CAIXEV010000671.1 GCA_903918555.1 uncultured bacterium
GGCATGCGCGACTGGCCGGTCGAGGATGTGTCCGTCACCAAGGCCGAGATGATCTCGAAGGCCGATGCCGACAAGCTGGTCGCGGAGGCGAAGGCGAAGGCTCCCGCGAAGCCCCAGGCTCCCGCTGCGGCGCCCGCCACCCCCGAGAAGCCGGTGACGCCGGCCGCCCCGACGACCCCCGCTGCGCCCGTTGCCCCGAAGAAGCAAGGCTGAGTCAAGACGGCCCGCCGCCACGGTTCGCCCCTGTTCGAGGGGGAACCGCGCGCTTGGGTCTGTTTCCGTTCAAGTCCCCGGCGAACCCTTGCCGACGACTTTCCCGTGGCAGATCCTCGAGACATCGTCGACATCGACGGGCTGCGGCGCGAAGCGGCACCGGACCCTGCGCGACCGTTGCCCGCTGGATCGGCACCGAACGCGACGCCGCAGACCGGGCCGGCAAAGCCGTTCCTGATGATCTGGTTCCGTTGCTGCGCGACCTACGGCCGACTCAACAAGACGCGCGACGGCCTCTTCTACGAGGGCCGCTGCCCGAAGTGCCTCGCGCACCTCGAAGTCGCCGTCGGCGAGGGCGGAACCAACCGCCGCATGTTCGAGGCGTCCTGAACGCCACGCGCGCGGCGCTTCCCCGCCGTGCGTTCCATCCCGATAGACTCGCGCCGTGACCGATGTCTCGTCCATCCTCGGCGGCGGCGCGTTTCTCGGCGCCTCCGCGGGCCTCCTCTACGGCGGCACGCTGTTCGGCGTGGTGCGCGAGGCGCTGTATCCCGAGCGGCGCACGGTGGGCTGGGCCCTCGCGCGCGGCACCCCCACCGAGCCCTCGCACTGGGGTTTGCCCGCGCGCGAATGGAGCCACGGCTTCGACGGCGCATCGTGCCCCGTGTTCGACCTCGGCGACGAGGATCCCGGTTCGCCGACGGCGATCGTGATCCATGGCTTCGCGCGGTCGCGCTACGACTCGCTCGCACGGCTCGAGCCGCTCTTCCCGCACGCGCGCCGCTTCATCCTGCCCGACCTTCCGGGCCACGGCGACGCGATCGGCCGCGGCACGCGCCTCGGAACCGACGAGGACGCGTTCCTCGAATCGCTCGTCACGACCGCGACAACGGGCCCCGTGCTGCTCGTCGGGCACTCGCTCGGCGCGGTCGTGGCGCTGCAGGCCGCCGGTCGCGAGAGCCTCGCCGCGCGCGTCCGCGGCGTGCTTGCGCTCGCGCCCTACGAGCGCCTGCGCACGCCGCTCGGCGCGCGGCTTGACCTGCGGGCGATGCCGAAGCGGCCGCTGCTGGCGCCTGCGATCGGCGTGCTGGGCGCGCTCGGCATCCGCGAGCGCTCGACCCGCGAGGCCGCCGCGAAGGTCGCATGCCCCGTCGCCGTGCTCGCGGGTGAAGCGGATCCCGTGACCCCGCTCGCGGAGGCGCGCGCGATCGCCGACGCAGCGTCGACCTCGCGGTTCACCGCCATTCCGCACGCGCGGCACGACGACTTCCACACCATCGGTCGCGCCGACATGGAAGCGGGCCTCGCGTGGATCGAGTCCTGCGGCTGAGGCGCACGCCCGCGCAGGCATGAAAGCACACCGCCGCCCTTTCGGACGGCGGCGCGTGTGTTCAGTTGCTTGCCGAGCTCGGTGCCCGCGCAGGGATCACTTCGCAGCAGCGGGATGCTGGCGGTAGAAGGTCGAGAAGCCCTTCGACTTCGCGGTGAACTCGAGCGTTGCGTCGCCGAAGCAACGCTTCACCGCATCGCCCTTGACGAGCTCCATGAAGCCGCCGAGGTCGTCCATGCCGACGCCGAGGCCAGGGACCTCCGCGTCTTCACCGCCCTCGAGACCGGCCATGCCGCCGAGCTGCCCGGCCATCGCCTCCATCATGAGCGCCTGGCCTTCCATCTGCTTGACCGTGTTCCACCACGCCATGCCGACGACAGGCGACTTCGTCATCATGCCGAGGCTCTGCTTGAACTGCGCGTCGGACGCGAGGCCAGCCTCGCCCTTCGCATCGACCGAGCGCAGCGACTGCTCGACGCTCTTGACGGTGCCGATGACGAGATAGCCGCCGCCCACGCCGATCGCGACCGGCGAGAACTCGTCGGACATGATCGTCATGCCGTTGAAATCGCGCGACTGGAGGCCGAGCGGGAGCAGGTTGATGAAGTCCATCACCGCGCGCGCCGAATCCTTGTCGTTCTTCATCGCGATCGCGGTCACGGTGCCGCCCGACATCGGATCCTCGGCGCTCGCCTCGACGCCCCAGAGGTGGATCTCGGGACCCATCGCCGCGAACGCGGCCTGCATCGCGGGGCGATAGAGGTCGATCTGCGGCTTGACCATCTCGGCCTGGTCGGCGGGCAGACCGCCGATCGCCTCGTCGATCATGCCGACGATCTTCTCGAAGCGCAGGTTCATGCGGCCGTAGCTGATGGCATCGACCGGCACGATCGCCGGCGGCTCCTTCGCCTCGCTGGCGAGGTCCGCGAGCGAGAGCAGGCCGACCTTGTCGCCCGGGACATAGATGCCCTGGCCGACCTCGAGGACGCCGTCCTTCGCGTGCAGGCCGAAGCTCCACGCCTTGATGTCGCCGAAGAAGCGCGCGATCAGCGGGCGAACCAGCATGAACTGCGGCATGGTGTCGAGGATCGGGCCGGCCGCCTCGGTGGAGAGCACCGCGTAGACATCCTGCGTGCCGCCGGCGAGCTCGGTCGAGGCCTTGAAGGTCTCGGTGTCGCCGATGTTCTTGGCGCGGTCGCCGTCGACGCGGGCGAGGAGCGTGTCCATCGCGGCGACGCTGCTCGCGGCGAACAGGCGGCCCTTCTCAGAGATGAAGAAGATCTCCTTGGGGGCGAAGCTCGGACCGCCGCCGAAGTCCTCGGCCATCGGGTCCTCGCCTTCGCCCTCGCCCTCTCCCTCGCCTTCTCCCTCGCCTTCCGCGGCGTCACCGCCGCCGAAGGGCATGCCGATCGCGCGACGGCCGCGGATCTCCTCGGCCTTCACCGTGGCGCCGCCTTCCTTCGCGTCCTTCTCCATGCGCGCGACGAGCGCATCGACCATCTTCACGGTCGACTCGGCCTCGGAAGCCCAGTCGCAGAAGAACATGAACTGCGCGCTCGGGAGACCGAGCTCCTCGTCGATGTCCGCCATCACGGCGAGACCGAGGCTCGACGGCCAGGTCATGCCATCGCGCTCGACGCCGGCTTCGGCGGCGGCTTCGGCGAGGTTCTTCTCGAAGTTCTCCTTGATCTTCTTGACCTCCTCGGCGACGCTCGCGTCGGCCCAGAGCTTGCCGTAGGCCGTCGGGCCGAGGCGGTCGATCGTGCCTCGCACATCATCGGCACCGACGACGAGCAGCGCCTTCTCGGGGGCAAGGTCGCGGATGGTCAAGGCGTCAGCCGCGAACAGCGTGCCGCTGATGAAGGTGGTCGAGAGAGTTGCGATGGAAAGTGCGAGACGCTTCACGGTGGTTCCTTTGGGATTGACGAGAGATACGAGGCGTTTCTTTGCTCGGTGGCGCCCTGCTGCGTGGCCGGGCGCGCGGAAGGATTGCTCAGACGCGCGCAGGTGCCGCGATCGTCCACGGTTCGGAGACAATCGCACGATGTTTCACGGATTGTCTTGCGGAATGTCTCGCGACACTTCTCGCGAACTCCAGATGCATCGCCCGGATCAGCCCTGCTTGCCACCCGCGGTCGGGGAAGACGACCCGTCCTTCAGGGTCGGCGGCGCGCCCTCCTTCGAGCGGCTTGGCGGCTTCTGGTAGTTGTGGCCCGAATTCGGGTTGTTGCGGTCGTAGGCGAAGCTCTCGCGGTTGCGGATGAAGTCCTTCACATAGCGGGCGGGGATCGCGAAGCCGAGGGCCTCGCCGCCGCGGATGCCCATGTTGGTGATGCCGATCACCTCGCCCTTGGTGTTGAAGAGCGGTCCGCCCGAGTTGCCGGGGTTGATCGGCGTGTCGGTCTGGATGTAGGTGAGGCCGTCGAAGTTGCGCTGCGTGGTCGAGACGACGCCCTGCGTCAGGGTGCGCTCGAGGCCGAGCGGATTGCCGATCGCGAAGACATTCTGGCCGATCTCGAGCTTCTCGGCGTCCTGGACGGGCGCGAACAGGAAGTCCTTGCCGTCGGGGTGCTTGAGCTTGATGAGCGCAAGGTCGATGTGGTTGTTGACCGCGACCAGCTCGACATTGTCGATGTCGGTGCGCTTGAGCGTGCCGTCCGCCTGCGCGAACCACACGGTCGCGCGCAGGTTCGTCTCGCCCTGCACGACATGGGCGTTGGTGATCGCGTAGCCGTCGCGCGACAGGATCACGCCGGAGCCGAGGCCGCCCGGCGTCGACACCTTGATGACGGCCGGGCCGAGGATCTTGGCCTGCTCGCGCGGCGGAAGCTCGGAGAGCCCCGTCGCCGTGGCGAAGAGCGTGTCCTGCTTGAGCTCGACGCTCGCGGAGGCGTTCTGCGACTCGACGCTCGCGACATCGTTCATGTCGAAGCTGAGCACATCGGGACCGACATCGATCCAGATGCGCCGGTCGGTGCGCTTGAGCACCGCGCCGTCGACCGAGGCACCGCTCTTGAGGCGGACGATGTCGGCCGACGCCGAGGGGACGGCGCCGAACGGAAGCGCGGTGCAGAGGAGCGCCGCGGCGAGAAGATGAATCTGTGAAGTCGTGCGCATGGCGATTCCCTACTATACCCGCCACGCCCGTCGCCGACGGGCGCATGACACGCACACACCACATCGATTCAGGCATGCCCCGATTGAAGACCCGA
>CAIXEV010000672.1 GCA_903918555.1 uncultured bacterium
CGGCAACATGAAGGACAACTTCTGGGAGATGGGCGACACCGGTCCGTGCGGACCGTGCACCGAGATCCACTACGACCGGATCGGCGGCGGCCGCAACGCCGCGCACCTCGTGAACTCGGGCGACCCCGATGTGCTCGAGATCTGGAACCACGTGTTCATCCAGTTCAACCGCGAGCCGGACCGCTCGCTCAAGCCGCTGCCCGCGAAGCATGTCGACACCGGCATGGGCCTCGAGCGCCTCGTGAGCGTGATCCAGGACAAGCGCTCGAACTACGACACCGACCTGTGGGCGCCCGTCTTCGAGGCGATCCGCGTGCGCACTGGCGCGCGCGCCTACGCGGGCAAGCTCGACGACCACACCGACATCGCCTACCGCGTGATCGCGGACCACATCCGCTGCCTCACGATGGCGCTCACCGACGGCGCCACGCCCTCGAACGAAGGCCGCGGCTATGTGCTGCGCCGCATCCTGCGCCGCGCCGTGCGCCACGGGCACCAGACCCTCGGCGTGCGCGGGCCGTTCCTCAAGGACCTCGTCCCCGCGGTCGTCGCAAGCCTCGGCGGCGCGTTCCCCGAGCTCGCCCCGGCCGCGAAGCGCGTCGCGCAGCTGATCGAGGACGAAGAGATCCAGTTCGGGAAGACCCTCGAGCGCGGCCTCGCGCTCTTCGCCGACGCGGCCGCGCGCGTGAAGAAGGCCGGCGGCACCACGATCTCCGCCGACGACGCCTTCCGCCTGCACGACACCTGGGGTTTCCCCATCGACCTCACGCAGGTGATGGCCGAGGAAGCGGGCGTCGCCGTCGATGTGGCGGGCTACGAAACGCTCATGGACGCCGCGCGCGAGAAGAGCCGCTCGGCCGGCGGCGCCGAGACGGGCATGCACTTCCCGCCCGACGCGATCGCGAAGCTCGAGGAACTCAAGGTCCGCGCGACCGACGACCACGGCAAGTTCGCGGGCAAGCCCACGAACGCGATGCTCATGGCGATCTGGAACGGCCACGACTTCGACGAGCACGCCGAAGCGGACTCGACCGGTCTCCTCGCGTTCGTGTTCGACAAGACGCCGATGTACGCCGAGATGGGCGGACAGGTGGCGGACCACGGCAGCTTCCGCGTCGACCGCGCGCACAGCCACGGCAGCGACCTCGAGCGCTCGTCGGGCGGCAACAGCGTCTTCGAGGTCGAGAATGTCCAGCGCGCGGGCCAGTATGTGCTGCACATCGGCCGCGTGAAGCAGGGCCGCATGTCGTGCGGCGAGTCGGGCCAGCTGATGCTCGCGCGCGACCGCCGCGAGTCGATCCGCGCGAACCACAGCGCCACGCACACGCTCAACCTCGCGCTGCGCGCCGTCGCCGGCGAAGAGGTCGAGCAGAAGGGCTCGCTCGTCGACGACGAGAAGCTGCGCTTCGACTACGCCGCGAAGGGCGCGCTCACGATCGACCAGATCAAGGAGGTCGAGCGCCGCGTGAACGACGCGATCCGCGCCAACCTCGCGATCGATGCGCGTGAAGTCCCGCTCGAGAAGGCCCGCACGATCAGCGGCGTGCGCGCCGTGTTCGGCGAGCGCTACCCCGACCCCGTGCGCGTCGTGTCGATCGGCGCGCCGGTCGCCGAGCTCGTCGCGAAGCCCGACAACCCGAAGTGGCGCGAGCTCTCGATCGAGTTCTGCGGCGGCACGCACCTCGGCACGATGGGCGAGGCGAAGCAGTTCGTGCTCGTGAGCGAAGGCGGCCTCGCCGCAGGCGTGCGCCGCGTGTTCGCGCTGACGGGCCCGCGCGCGATGGCCGCGCAGATGGCGGCCGACGGGCTTGCGCAGCAGATCAAGGCTGCGGAGAAGCTCGACGGCGATGCGCTCGCGAAGGAGATCGCGGACATCGCGAAGCTGATGGAGTCGCTCGAGATCGGCGCCGTCGCGAAGGTCGAGCTCGACCGCGCGATGGAACCGCTGCGCGAGCGCGCGAAGGCCGCGCGCAAGCAGGCCGAAGGCGCCGCGCGCGATGTGGCCGTGGCGCAGGCGCGCGAGATCGCCGATGCCCACGCGAAGAAGGATGCGTCGAAGCCGCTCGTCGCGATGATCAACGGCGCCGACGCGCCCGCGCTCCTCGCAGCGATCGACTGCGCCCGCGCCAAGCTCGGCGACACGCCGATCCTCTTCCTCTCGCCCGACTTCGACGGCGGCAAGGTCGCGATCGCAGCGACGAGCCCGAAACCCGCGATCGACAAGGGCCTCAAGGCCGGCGACTGGGTGAAGGCCGCGGCCCAAGCCTGCGGCGGCGCCGGCGGCGGCCGCCCCGACACAGCGCAGGCAGGCGGCAAGGACCCGTCGAAGACCCGCGAGGCGCTGGAAGCGGCGCAAGCGTTTGCGGCTGGGAAGGCGTGAGCGAAGGGCACGCGCTCACGACGCCGCAGGTAGCGCGATCGACAGCGCGCGAGCATGCTCGTAGTCGATCACGGCCTTCGGAGGCGTCTCCTTCCACGCGGCTTCCTCGTGCGAACGATCGCTGATCGCAGATGGCGACAGCCCGCCGAGCGTGTCGCGGATCAACCGCAACACCACGAGGTCATCGGCCTCGAGTGCAGCCGCGGCGCGTTCACCCCGAGGCCCGACTCGGAAGACCTCGCCCGTGTTGCCGTTCTGGAAGGTGACTTCCTCGACCGAGACGATCTCGCCCTCCTCGAGGGCGGACCGAAGCACGCTGAAGCCGACAGGCACGGGCCCGTAGGGCATGCGGCAGTACGCGACACCCGTGAGCGAACGACCCGAACTCCGGTACGCGAGGAAGTCGGAGTAGAACAGCAGTTTGTAGAGCTTCGTCTGCGTGACGAGCGGTGCGTTCGCGCACAGCCATGCGACCACCGCCGAGTAGCGATCGAAGGTAAATGCCCGCATCCCGCTGCGGTGGCTGACTTCGACCGGTATCTCCGCGTAGGTTCGCAAACGCACGCCAGCGCCACCACCCTCCCCCGCGCCCGAAAGTCTCGCCTCCGCCAGCGCGCGTTGCCGCTCTGACAACAATCCGCCACGATGATCGAGCAACCCGCGGATGACGCTCGGGTTGTCGCACGCGCGGAGCAGGACATCCTCCTTCTCCTGCTGCAGCGCGCCGAGTTCGTAGCGGTTGATCGTCGCAGGGCTCATCCCGAGAAGCGTCGCGAGCGCCACCTGGCTGAGCCCCCACTGCTCGCGGATACGGGTGATCTCGGCGGGCAGCAACAGCCCCCGCTTGCGGCGATACGCGTCGAGCGCGTGCGCGGCCGGATCGCCAAACGCGGGGTCAACCTCGACGCCGCCGCATGTCGTGCAAACGAGCACGGGAATCTCAAGCGCGACCGCCTCTCCGCGCACGGAGAACTCCTGCGCGCGGACCTCGCGCCGCGCAGACCGCTCGCATTCGCACGCCGAGCACAACACCTTCGCCATGCCGGTCGCGCCACCCTCGCTCGCATCAGCTCGCGCCTTCGACTTCTTCATGCTCGCACCTCTTCCGTTCGAAACGCGTTGGCTCGCCCTGCCTCGCTCAGAGTCTCGACGGCGCTAGCCTCCGCCACGCCCGCCACCGCGCCCACCACCACGAAACGGATACCGCAGCGGTCGCTCAGCCGCGTGAAACGACCACACGAACCCCCGCGCAGCGCGCCCCGCACCGGCAGGCTGCGTGAGCCGCAGCTTGATGTACACCTCGACCGTTCCAAGTTCGGTTCCCTCCAAGACCTGTCCAAACACCCACACATCCTTCGACGGGTCGCTGTGGTCTGCAGCCGGCCCCGAGGAGTAGTTCACCGTCGTCAGTCGCGTGATCTCGTCGAGCGCCGCCCGCCGCGTCATCCCGAGTTCGACCAGCGCTCTGTCGACCTCCGGATGCCCCTTGAAACGGCACTGAAACGGCACTCGCCGAACTCAATCGCGAAGCGAAACGCCACGAGAAACTCCTCGATTTCCTCCCTCGTCGCATGCATGCCATCGTCTTCTCCTTGGCAATACTATATCGAGCGATATAGACAAGTATTCTTTTGATACACATTTCCAACAGGTTTCGTACTTAAGAGTAAGAATAAAACTATCGGACTTTCTGACTGGACGATGCCGCGCCACGCGAAGCGCGCGGCGGAGAAGTTCGCGGCCGGGACGGCGCGTGGACTGGTCGATCTGGCCCCTGCGCATCAACGGGCAGTCCTCGTTCGCGACCTTGATTGTGTTGTAGAAGTGCCACAATTGGCTTCTTCTGCCAATTATGCCGATATAGTTGCCAGTACAGGCACCTATGTCAACGCACCAAAACACGTCCGACACGGCAGTGCTCACGGACCTCGGCGCCCGCCTCGCCCACCTCCGCCTGCAGCGGAACCTCACGCAGGAAGAGCTCGCCCACGAGGCCGGCGTCTCGAAGCGAACCGTGATCCGCCTCGAGAGCGGCGAGTCGACTCAGCTCACCAACCTCATCCGCGTGGTCCGCGCGCTCGGGCTCCTCGGCAACCTCGA
>CAIXEV010000673.1 GCA_903918555.1 uncultured bacterium
GCTCGATGTGCTTGTCGCGCGGCGCGCGCAGCGCGATCGGCTCGAGGCCCGCGAGTTCGGGCACGAGCTGCGCGGGACGTTCGCCCTTGACGCTGCGCGCACGCGACGGCGTGATCGGTTCGGGCGGCTGGCTGGCGGGAGCGCTGGTGGGAACGCTGGTGAAAGCGCCGTGGTCGCGCGGCGCTGCGGCGGGCATCGGCGCGGGCGCTGCAGCCATCGCGGGCGCGGGCGCGGGCGCGGATGCGGGCGCCACGGGCACATGCACAGTCGCGGGCACGGCTGCAGGCATCGCCGCAGGCATCGTCGCGGGCATCACCGCAGGCATCGCCGCCGGCATCGGCGGGATCGAGGCCCCGCGGTTGAACGGGATCGGCGCCGGCTCGACCAGCGATC
The DNA here is from genome assembly GCA_903918555.1 of uncultured bacterium. Classification (GTDB taxonomy): domain Bacteria; phylum Planctomycetota; class Phycisphaerae; order Phycisphaerales; family SM1A02; genus QWPT01. Next base: position 394 of record CAIXEV010000673.1, read on the forward strand.
GGCGCGGCGCCAGGCGCTCGCGGCGCGGCGTGAATCGCTCGCCGCGGTCGAAGCGCGTCGATGACGCAGCGGAGTTGTTCGTGTCGGTGGCGCTCGCGGCCTCGGCTGCGCGGATCATGGCGAAGACATCCTCGACCAGCGGCGAATGCGCGTCGAAGGTGCCGCGGAAGGCGCTCTCCGTCGGCTTCACCTGCTGGAGACCGCCGCGCACCGGGAGATCGACCTGCAGGAACGCGCGCGTCGCCTTGTCGAGCGTTCGCTCGACGAACGCACACTCGTCGTCGGTCGCGCCGAGCACCGCCACGGAGGTGCGCGGATGCCCGCGGCCTTCGCGGCGCGTCTTGAACGCGTCGACGCAGCGCCGCACGAGCGTGTACGCGGCGATCACGGCAGGCTCATCGGCGCCCGTGAGCACGACGACCTCGCCGACATCGGCGGGAACCTCGATGGGATCGGCTGCGCGCGGCACGACGAGCCACGCCGACACCACCGGCGCGACGGCGCGCAGCGCCTCGGCCAGCGTCGCCTGCGGGCGGATCGAGGGCCGACGGCCGTTCGCCACGAAGAGCTCGATCTGCACCGCGTCGTTGTCGATGCGCAGCATGCAGGCGGCGCCGCGCTCGCGGGCCTCGCGGTCGGCGAACTGCGAGAGCCACAGCCCGCTCAGGACAGGCAGGTTGCCGACGAGCACCAGCGTGCGCGAGGCGCTCGCGGAGCCCTTGCGCTCAGGCGTGCGCGTGCCGAGGAACGCGTCGAGGTTGCGGTCGAACGGGTTGTCTTGAACGGCGCTCATCGCGTGCGCTCTCCGTAGGCGGGTGCTCCGGCGCGGGCGTCGCTCGGCACCGGCACCTCGACGAGGTTCGCGCCGATCGCGCCGCTCGACTCGAGACGGTGCAGGTTGAATTCATCGAGCGTCTCCGTGCCGTCGACGACGATGCGGTACGCGTGGCGGCCGGGCGCGAGCTCGATCACGGCCTCGAGCCTTGTGCGGTCGGCGCTCGGGCGAAGCGGCGTCAGCCCCGGGATCCAGCCGTTGAAGTCGCCGACCACGCTCGTCTCGCGCGCAGAAAGCGGCTGCATGAAGAGCACGACGCCCTCGCGCGTCGCGCGGACGCCGAAGCCGCCTCCGGCCGGGACGCTGCGTGCGCGGTCGTTGAGGCCGCGAAGTCGCGCGGCGAGCTCGGTGGCGCGGTCCTGCACGGGGGCTGGCGCGAGCGACGCCGAGGATGCGAGCGACGCGGAAGGCGCAAGCGAAGCCGCGGGCATGAGCAGCCCGGCGCCATCGCTGAAGCGGACCGCGGCGGGCGGCTCGCTCGCGAGCGCGGGCGAGGTCGCGGCCGGCTGGAAGGTCTCGATCAACGGCGGATCGAAGCCGCCGAAGTCGGCGAGCGCGCGGCCCTCGACGAGGAACTCGCCCAGCCACGCCGCGAGCGCGTTGAAGTCGCTTTCGGCGGCCGAACCGGGCGCAAACTCGGTGATCGCCTGGCCGTAGCTCGCCGCGTCGCGCAGTTCCTCGTGTTCGCGCACGCTGAAGGGAAGCAGCGCCTCGGGGAATCGCTTGGCAAGCGAGGCCACGACATCGCGCGAGAGGGCGCGCGAGTCGTTCACCAGCGTCGGAAGCAGGCGGAAGGGAATGTCCCGCCCGAATCGACGCACGACGGCTTCGATCGTCTCGATCTGGCGCTCGGCGCCCTTGAGGCTGAAGTAGCCGGTCTCGACGGGCACCAGCACCAGGTCGGACGCGCGGAGCGCGTTGAAGGTGAGGAGGCCGATCGTCGGCGGGCAGTCGATGATGCACCAGTCGAACCCGTCGCGCCACGCGGCGAGCAGCCGGCCCAGGCGACGGTCGCGGTCATGGCGCGCGGCGAGCGGGCCGTTCGGGGCCTCGAGCGCCGCAAGCGCCACGCTCGACGGCGCGAGCTTGAGGTTGCGGCCGACTTCCCACAGGAAGTCCTCCATGTCGGGCGGGCCGTCGTGGTCGGCGAGCATCGCCTCGCCGATCGTGCGGTCGAGGGTCTGGTCGGGCACGCCGAGACCGGCGGCGCAGTGCGACTGCGGATCCATGTCGACGAGCAGCGTGCGACCACCGTCGCGGGCAAGCACGGCGGCAAGGTTGACGGCGGTCGTGGTCTTGCCACAGCCACCCTTCTGGTTGACGATCGCAATCACTCGCATCGCGGCGGATATCGGTCGAAGCCGAGGGGTTTCGGCACTTTTGAAAGTGGCCGCAGCCGCGTACCTCAGCCGGGGGCGCCAATCGACGCGAGGCCTGCTGCGACCGCGTCTTCGGCGATGCCTTCCACGATCTCGACGCGCCCAAGCGCGCTCGGGAGGACGAGGCGCAGCACCCCCGCCGCGACCTTTTTGTCGTAGCCCATGCGGCGGCGGATCTCCGCGGCGGCGACCGGCTTGGCCAGGCGCGTCGGGAGTTGCAGCGCGCCGAGGAGGCCGACCACGCGGTCGGCGGTCGACGGCTCGAGGATCCCGAGCGCCACCGCCGTCCGGCAGGCGGCGACCATTCCGATCGCAACCGCCTCGCCGTGCAGGAGCTCGAGCGAGGGGATGGTCTCGATCGCGTGGCCGAAGGTGTGGCCGAGGTTGAGCTTGGCGCGCTCGCCCTTCTCGAAGGGGTCGCGCGACACGACCCCGGCCTTCACGGCGGCCGAGGCGGGAACGAGGCGGTCGATCGCGCCCGGGTCGCCCGACGCGAGCAGCATGGCGTCGCGTTCGAGCGCGGTGAAGCAGGGGTCGCCAGCGATCACCGCGTGCTTGGCGCATTCGGCGAGGCCCGCGCGGAGCTCGCGGATCGGAAGGGTCGACAGCGTGTCGGCGTCGGCGACCGTGATCCTCGGCTGCCAGAAGGCTCCAGCGAGGTTCTTGCCGAGGCCGCCGCCCGGAAGCTCGAGGTTGACGCCGGTCTTCCCGCCGATCGCAGCGTCGACCATCGCGAGAAGCGTCGTCGGCACCTGCACGAGATCGACGCCGCGCAGGTAGGTCGCGGCCGCGAATCCAGCGAGA
>CAIXEV010000674.1 GCA_903918555.1 uncultured bacterium
CCGAAGGTCATCGCCGCGACGACGGGTCCAAAGGTCTCTTCGCACGCACACGCCATCGTCGGAGTGCAGCCCTCGAGGATCGTCGGCGCGTAGAAACGGTCGGCGAGGCCGGCGACCTTGACCCGCGTTCCGCCAAGCCGCACGCGCGCGCCGGACGCAACGGCATCCGCGACATGACGCTCGACCTTTGCGATGGCGTCGTCGTTGATGAGCGGGCCGACGCGCGTCTTCTCGTCGCGCGGATCGCCGACGACGAGCGCTTGCATCCGCGCCTCGAGCCGCGCGAGGAAATCTCCCGCGATCGACGAATCGAGGAGGAACCGGTTCGCCGAGATGCAGGTCTGCCCCATGAAGCGGAACTTCGTGAGCATCGCCTGGTCGACCGCGCGGTCGAGATCGGCGTCGGCAAAGACGAGAAACGGCGCGTTTCCGCCGAGTTCGAGCGCGGTTCGCAGCAGGCGCGGGGCGCACTGCGCGGCGAGGATGCGTCCGACTTCCGTCGAGCCCGTGAATGTCAGCTTGCGGGTGGACGGGGAATCGATGAAGGCGCGCGCGATCGTGGGCGGGTCGCCGACGATCACGCTGAACGCCGCGGCTGGCGCGCCGACTTCCCGCGCGACGCGCTCGTAGATGCGCGCGAACGCGAGGGCCGAGAGAGGCGTCTCCTCCGCCGGCTTGACGGCCTGCGAGCAACCCGCCGCAAGCGCCGGCGCAAGCTTGCGAGCGATCATCGCAAGCGGAAAGTTCCACGGCGTGATCGCGAAGGTCGCGCCGACCGGCTCGCGCAGCACGAGGATCCGCCGGTCCGCCGCACGCGCGGCAGGCATCTCCCCCGCCGCCATCTCGGCTGCGGCGGCGGCGTTGTCGAAGAAGGTGGCCGCGTACTCGACCTCGCCGCGACTCTCCGTGATCGGCTTGCCGCTCTCTGCGGTGATCATCGCCGCGAGCTGCCCGCCCGCCGCACGGGTCGCCGCGCCGAGCGCGCGGGTGAGCGCGACGCGGCGCTCGACGGACAGGGCGCGCATGGCGAGAGCGGCCGCTCCGTTTGCGGCGGCCGCTCGTTGGGCGAGCGCGAACGAGGCGGTCGGAAACTTGGCGAGGACGGCGTTGGTCGCAGGGTCGATGACGGCGAGCGGATGCGCATCGCCCGCCGTACCTCGGCCTTCGGCATAGAGATCGGTCACGGGATCGGCGGGTGAGATCATGGCGGGCTTCGCTGCTCCAAACCCCATTTGGGACGGCAGTTTAGAGCGAATCATCGCTCGCTGCGTCGTCGGCCCGGTTGGTTCAGTTCCTGCAAAGTAGCGGCGTTTCCCGATCGAGTCAGACAGGGTCACGGCTCCGTTTACGCCTTCCCACTTGTTGTCCGCTGCCGCCCCGGCGCGGCGCTGCGTGTCGTCGTCTCGCAGGATTCGCCTCTTGCGGTCGCTTTTCACAGAGTACCACCCATGAAGACCCTTCTCCCAATCGTCACCATCGCCGCAGCGGTCTCTTCCGCAGCCTCGGCAAACCTCGTCTACACCCAGAGCTTTGACACGATGGGGTCGTCGAACCAGACGATCGCCGGAAGCGGCGCCCTCAATGCCCAGGGCGTCATCAATGGCCTCGATGGGAGGTGGCAGGCTGCTCGCATCGCTGGCACGGGCACCGGCGCGCTCTCCGCCACCGCAAACGATGGCTCGAGCAATTCGGGCGGCATCTTCAACTACGCACAGCCGACCACTGACCCGGACCGCGCGCTTGGTTCGCTTGCTTCCGGCACGACCGCTGCGGCCTTCGGCGTCGCCATTGTCAACAACTCCGGACTCACTCTCGACACGATCACCATCACGTTCGACGCGATGATGTTCCGCTCCTCGACTTCGAACGTCAACAAGCTTCTCTTCGCGTACGGCTTCTCGACCGGCACCGCGACGGGCAGCAACTTCCTGTCTTCGACGGGCATGACCGCAGAAGCGCAGGGCGACATCGTCGGTGGCGCACCCGTCACGACGAACGGCGCGGTGAATCCGGCGACCACCACCGCGGTGTCCTTTACGCTGTCGAGCCTTGTGTGGGGGAACGGCGAGACCCTCTACCTCCGCTGGTCGGACTTCAACGAGATCGGCAACGACGCCGGCCTCGCCATCGACAACCTCTCGGTGACAGGCATTCCGTCCCCGGGCGCGGTCGCTCTGCTCGGCCTCGCCGGGCTCGTTGCGCGCCGCCGCCGCTGATCGCGAACGAACTCCGCAAACGAACACGCGACGCGCGGTCCACACGGGCCGCGCGTCGTTCATTTCCTGTTTCCCGCGTTCAACGCTGCTTGAGGTATTCCTCGAGCCGCTCCGCCTTGCGCACGAGGAACGGCACATGCTGTTCCGACACGCGGAGGAACTTCACGAGCACCTTCATGGTCTGGTCGAACTCCTCCGCAAACTTCTGCTGCTCCTGGTCCTTCCAAGAGCCCTGCAGCGCGCCCATCTTGGCGCTCATGGCGCTGACTTGCCCCTGCAATTCCGCGTTGAAGCGGTGAAGGTCCTGGGCGAAGCGGCGGAGTTCCTGCGGGTCAGCGATTGCCTTGGACATGGTGGCAGTCTATACGCGGGCGACCGCGACGCGATGCGGCGCGCGCCGCGAATCCGCCTACCGGTCGCCGCAGTCGTTGCGCACGCGGCGGAGCGTTTCCTCCATCGCGTCGAGCGCGTTCATGGCGGCCCGCAGCGAGCGATCGATCGGCTCGATGGAGCGATCACGGAACGCGCGCGCGGTGTCGTCGCGCCAGACATCGGAGACCTTGTGCCACGCGTTCATGAGATCGCGATGCGCGGCGTTGATGCGCGCCTTCGAATCGGAAAGGCTCATGCCCCGCCTCCCTTCAGGCCGCGGACCGCGGCGTCGCGGGCGGCTGCGAGCGCCTTCTCGTCGGCCTCGAGCTCGGCCTTCTCGCGGTCGGCCTGCATCTCGTCTTCGGCCGACCGGTGCTCGCCCGCGCGGCGCATCGACGCGACGCGCGTCCTCGCCCGCTCGAGCTGCTCGCCGAGCGAGACCGACGGCGTCGCGAGATAGGCCTCGAGGGCGAGCGCCATGTTGCGGAGACGCAGGATCGCGTCGGGGAGATCGCGATCGACCATCGACGAGACCGGGCTCATCGCGCTCTTGAAGAGCGACACATCCCGCTCGAGCGTCGCGAGCCAGCGGCGCGTGCGCTCGAGCCGCTCGCGCGCGTCCTCGCAGCGACGCTTGACGCGCTCGACCTCCTTCTTCTCGTCGATCGTGCTCGGCCGCTGCCCGGAGCCCATCGTCTGCGCCTCCTTGCGGAAGAGCGCGGACTTCGCGCTGGTGAGCTCCTCGTCGAGCTTCGGAACCGCGCGCCGCCAATGCAGCATGCGGTCGCGCTCGAGCCAGACGAAGGTCGACTTCACCTCGCTGTCGGCCTCCGCGAGCGCCGCGTTGAGCTCCTCGCGGAAGCGGATGAGCGCGCGCCTGAACTCATCGAGCGCGCCGACATCGGTGATGTTCGCGTCACCTGCCAACGGTCGTCAGG
>CAIXEV010000675.1 GCA_903918555.1 uncultured bacterium
GCGGAACTGCGGCCACATCTCCATCTGGTTCGGGATCGGGAAGAGCCAGTACGCGAACCACACGCGGCCGACATGGATGCCGGGGAAGGTGCCTGCGCAGATGACGGCGAAGATCGTCATCGCCTCCGCGAACCGGTTGATGCCCGTGCGCCACTTCTGGCGGAACAGGAAGAGGATCGCGCTGATCAGCGTGCCCGCGTGGCCGATGCCGACCCAGAACACGAAGTTCGTGATGTCGTAGGCCCACATGACGGGGTTGTTGAGGCCCCACACGCCGACGCCGGTGAAGATCAGGTAGCCGATGCAGAGGCCGAGCACGCTGAGCAGGCCAAGCGACGCGGCGAAGGCGACATACCAGGCGAACGGAGCCTTCTCGGCCTCGTTCACGCGGCAGACGGTCGCGGTCACCTGGTTGAACTTGTCCATGTTCAGGACAAGCGGCGCGCGCTCGCCGGGGCGATCGACCGTGTTGTCGACGATGGGGTTGTTGGGAGTGAGCGTCGTCATGAAGTGCGCTCCAGATCAGTGGGCGTGATCGTGGTCGTGGCCGTGGTCATGACCATGGTCATGCCCGTGGTGATCGTGGGTGTGGTCGACACCCGGGTTCTTGACGCGCGCGAGGTACTTCACGCGCGGCTTGGTGTTGAGTTCCTCGAGCAGGTCGTAGCTCAGCTTGCTCTTCACGAGCTGGGCGACGCGGCTCTTCGGGTCGTTGAGGTCGCCGAAGACGATCGCCTGCGTCGGGCAGGCCTGCTGGCAGGCGGTGACGACGGTGCCGTCGGGGATCGACCAGGTGCTCTGGCCGCTCTCGACGCCGCCGGCCTTGGCCCACGCGTTCTTCGCGCTGATCTTGGCTTCCTGGATGCGCTGCATGCAGAACGAGCACTTCTCCATCACGCCACGCGAGCGGACGGTGACCTCGGGGTTGAACTGCATGCGCGGGAACGCGTCGACCGGGTTGTCGATCGGGTAGTGCGTCTCCGCGATGTCCTTGTAGTAGTCGGGCTGGACCTTGAGGAAGCCTTCCTCGCGGCCGGGCTCGCGCTTGTTGTAGTCGAAGAAGTTGAAGCGACGAACCTTGTACGGGCAGTTGTTGCTGCAGTAGCGGGTGCCGATGCAACGGTTGTAGACCATCACATTGATGCCCTGCTCGTCGTGCACGGTGGCGGCGACGGGGCAGACCTGCTCGCACGGCGCGTTCTCGCAGTGGAGGCACGCGAGCGGCTGCACGGCGAAACCCGTGGGATTGTCGACGCTCGCGCCGCGGAAGTAGCGGTCGATGCGGATCCAGTGCATCTCGCGGCCGCGGGCCACCATCGCCTTGCCGACGATGGGGACATTGTTCTCAGCCTGGCACGCGACGACGCACGCGCTGCAGCCGGTGCAGGTCGAGAGGTCGATCGACATCGCCCAGCGGTACTTCGCGCCGTCGAGGTTCGACTCCTCCCAGAGCGAGAGCCGGTGCGCGACATGGCCGACATGGCGGGCGAAGTCGGGATGCGCCTTGTAGTTCTCGAGGCTCGACTCGCGCACGAGGACGGGCAGGCGGTCCTGCACGCCGTCGGTGGGGACGGTGCTGATGAGCGCGTCGGCGACGCCGTGATCCTGGGTGTGCGCGAACGCGTAGGTGCCGCCGGTCTTCGCGACCGACGCCTTCGCGCCGCCGAGCGCCGCGCTCGAGCGGAGCGGGTACGCGTTGAAGCCCGCGTTCGCGGCGATGCGGCCGGCGACCTCGCCGCGGCCGTAGCCGAGGGCGATGGTGGCGCAGTCCTCGGCGTGGCCGGGGAGCGTCCACACGGCGGCCTCGACCGAGCCCGAACCCGAGCTGACCTTGACCATGTCGCCCTTCGAGAGCCCCTGCTTGCGCGCGGTGGCGGGCGCCATGAGGAGCGCGTTGTCCCAGGTGATCTTCGTGGCCGGATCAGGGAGTTCCTGCAGCCAGCCGAGGTTCGCGAAGTGACCGGCGGCGACCTTGCCGTCGATCTGGAAGCCGACCTCGGTGGTGCCGCTGCCTGCGTCGACGACGGCCGCGGTGCTCGTGCAGATGGTGGCGAGGTTCGCCGCGTTCACCGCAGGAGCCTGCATCGCCTTCCACGCCGTGCCCTCGACCGCGCCGCGATCGAGGTTGCCGCGCCACCACGCCTCGAAGGCCGTGCCGGAGAGGCCGCTGACCTTCATGTGCGCGCGACGGACGATCTCGTAGCTCGAGGCGACCTCGTCGGCGGTGAGCGCGGCGAGGAACTCGAGCGAGTTGCGGCCGCCCTGCGCCGAGTCCATCAGCGGCAGGATGAGCGGCTGCTGCGGCACGATGGTGCCGTCGATCGCGCGGCCATCGGCCCACGACTCGAGGCTGTGCACGCTCGGGACATGCCAGGTGCACGCGGAGGACTTGCTCGTCTCGTTCGGATAGAACGAGAAGTGCACGACCTCGCCGGCCTTGGTCATCTTGGCGGCGAAGTCGACATCGGCCGGCGCGTCGTAGGCGGGGTTGCCGCCGAGGATCACGAGCGTGTCGATGGCGCCCGCCGCGAGCGCCTCGCCGAGCTGCTTGATCTGCGCGGCGTGACCCGAGGCCGGGCCTTCGAAGTAGACGACGGTGTTGCCGACCGCGCCGAGCTTCTCGTTGATCGCGGCGGCGATCGCCACCGTCGCGGGGTGCTGCATCGGACCGGCGACGACGACCGCGTCGCGGCCGGCTTCCTTGAGGTCCTTCACGAGCTGCGCGAAGATCTCCTTGCCGTGGTCGTCGAGCATCGCGCCGGCGCGGGCGTTGCCCGCGAGCGCGTCGACGCCACCGACGCCGAGTTCCTTGGCGACGAGCGCCGCGAACACGGCGATGTCGCTGCGACGGAGCGCGAATCGCTCGTCGGCGCTCATGCCCGTCACCGTCACCGACGGCTCGGCGACATACATGCGCGAGAGTTCCTGCTTCGACGGATCGGTCGACTCGACGCGGCGGTTCTTCGCCCACTCGGCCGAGTGGAAGACGCCCGTCGCGGGGCAGCCGAGGAGATCGGCGTCGAGCACGAGCGCGACCTTCGCCTTGCCGAGGAACGGCATGGCGACCGCGGAGCGGCCGAACGCGGCCTTCGTGCCGTCGACAAGCGCGTCGGACGCCATCGGGTTCCACGAGCCCCACCACGCCTTCGGGTAGAGCGCGAGGAAGCGCGACTTCATGTCGTCGAGCGTCGGACCGGCCGCGCCATCGGTGAGGACCGCGAGGCCCGCGCCGCCGTTGGCCTTGAACTTCGTGTTGAGCTCGCCGGCCCACGACGCGAAGCTCGCCCAGTCGCTGGGCTGGCCCTTGCGGTGCACGGTGCGGCTGCGATCGGGGTCGTAGAGCTCGAGCACGCGCGACTGGATCACCGCGTTCGAGCCGCGGCTGTAGCCGAGCGTCGGGTTGCCTTCGAACTTGATCGGGCGGCCGTCGTAGCTCTTCGCGATGACGGGCCACGACACGCCGAGGACATCGACCGAGGTCGCGAAACCGACCGGGATGCCGGGCGTGCGGCCGGCCTGCGCCTGCGAGAACGCGACGATCTTCGACTCGGGCCAGCGACGGCACGCGGCGAGGCCGGCGAGCGCGAGACCCGCGCCCATCAGCTTGATGAAGGTGCGGCGCTCGTCGCCGCTCGCGAGTTCCTGCGCGTTGGGGCCGAACTCGCGCGCCATCAGCTCGCGGAACTCAGGCGTCTTCTCGAGATCTTCCTCGCTCCGCCAGTACTCGGCGCGCGCGAACTTCATGCCCGCGTCGGTCGTCGTGGTGTCGCAGCCAGTGCGTGAATCGTGCATCGAATGTCCCTTGCTTCAAGCCGCGCGCTGCGGCGATGGCGGTCAGCGGTGGCAGGTGGAGCAGTCTTCGCTCGGAGCGATGTGGTACTTCTTCTTCAGGTCGAGGCGCTCGTCCTCTGTGAGGTCGGTCGCCGAGTCGAACGACAGCGTCGTGATCTTGTCGAGCGGACGCAGGTTGATGTCCGGATTGCGGTGGCAGTCGAGGCACCAGCCCATCGAGAGCGGCGACTTCTGGTAGACGACCTCCATCTTGTCGATGCGGCCGTGGCAGCTCACGCAGCCGATGCCGCGGTTCACATGGGCGCTGTGGTCGAAGTACGCGAAATCAGGCAGCTTGTGGATGCGGGTCCACTCGACGGGAAGACCCGTCGTGTAGCTCTCCTTCACCTTCGTGAGCTTGGGGCTCTCGGGGCGGATCTGCGTGTGGCAGTTCATGCAGGTCTGGGTCGGCGGCACGGAGGCGTGCGCGGCCTTCTCGACCGAGGTGTGGCAGTAGCGGCAGTCCATGCCGAGCTCGCCCGCGTGAAGCGCGTGGCTGAACGGCACCGGCTGCTGGGGCTGGTAGCCGACCTCGAGAGTCTTCGGGCTGAAGCCGTACGCGACGAAGAAGATCGCGTAGATGGGGATCGTGGCGCCGGCGAGGATGATGGCCGGAAGCAAGAGATTCGACCAACGCGGGAAGAGGAACCTGCTCATCTGCGGAGGAGCTCCAAAGAACCTGACGGAAAGCACACGGAAGACAGCTGACGGGCCGTCTACGACTTCGTGCCAAAAATCACAAAGTCGAACCTGCCATAGTAGACCGATATGGCAAAACCGTCAAACGGATGAACGGCTAGAACGGTCGTTATCGGCGAGGGTTGGGCTCGAGCGTGAACGCAAGATTTCAGGCCGGCTGGGGGGCGATTCCGAAGAAGCGAATCGAGTTGCTGAGTGTCTGTTCTCGGACCTCACTCGAGGAGCGTCCCCACAGTTCTGCGAGCGCGTCGGCCACATGAACGACGAAGCGCGGCTCGTTCGGCCGCACCGTGCGGTGGGGCTCCGGAGTCAGGAACGGCGCATCGGTCTCGACCATCACGCGCTCGGGGGGCGCCAGGCGGGCGGCTTCGCGGGTTTCGCGGGCGTTTCGGAAGGTCACGACCCCCGTGAAGCTGACCGAGGCACCGAAATCGAGCAGCATCCGCATCTCCCGCGGGCCGGCGGTGAAGCAGTGGAAGACGAAGCGGTCGGCGGGTAGCCCCGAGGCGGCGAGGATGGGGAGGAGATCGTCGAACGCCTCGCGGCAGTGGATGACCACCGGCTTGTCGAGCCGCGGGTCTTCGCGGCGCCAGCGGGCGAGGTGCGCAAGCTGCGTCTCGAGGAGGGGCCGTTGCACCTCCTGCGGCGGGGTCTGGTAGTGGCGGTCGAGGCCGAGCTCGCCCCAGGCGACGCACTTCGGGTCGAGGCCTGCGGCGCGCATCTCGTCCCAATCCGCGGGGCGGTCGGAGTAGAGCGGGTGGACGCCGGCGCTTGCCCAGAGATTCGCGTGTTCGCGCGCCAGCGCCACGGTGCGCAGCGCGTCGGCGGTGGTGGTCGAGATGGTGATCGCGCCGAGCACCCCCGCCGCGCGCGCGTCGGCGAGCACGGCGTCGACCCTGCCCTCGTAGTCGGGGAAGGTGAGGTGGCAATGGGTGTCGATCATGCGGGGAAGGTAGCGAGACGCGATTCGTCGAGACGGATGCAGCGTGGGCGGTGCCGTACACTCGTCGGTTCATGTCCCCGAGCGACCAGCCAGAGTCAACCGAAGGTCCCGGCCTCGGGATCATGAGCTTCGGGGAGCACCTCGACGAACTGCGGACGCGGCTCTGGCGGGCGCTGGTGGTGCCCCTGCCGCTCGGGATCGTGTTCTTCTTCCTCGCGCCCTACTTCCGCGAGGTCCTGATCGCGCCCCTGTTCGCGGCCCTGCGCGCCAACGGGCAGACCTCGCAGATCCAGGCGCTGTCGCCGGCCGAGACGATCACGACCGACATGAAGCTGGCGGTGATCGCGGCGGTGAGCGTGTCGGCGCCGTGGCTGATCTACCAGCTGTGGCTCTTCGTCTCGCCCGGGCTCTATGTGCACGAGCGGCGGTACGCGCGCTTCCTCACGCCGCTGTCGGCGGTGATGACCTTCCTCGGCATCTCCGTCTTCTACTGGGTGCTGCTCCCCTTCAGCCTGCTCTTCCTCGTGGGGTTTGGTGCGGCGCAGCCGCGGTCGGTGCCCGTGCCCGCCGCGCAGGTCGCGGCCGACGGCACGCCGATCGCCGAACAGGAGCCGCAGGGGCCGAAGCCGTTCGCGTTCGAGTTGCGCGAGCAGGACCCCGAGGCGCCGGCGCCGGGGCAGGCGTGGGTGTCGACGACGGATCAGGTGCTGCGCATCGCGGTGCCCATGCACAAGCCCGCCCCGAACGCGCTGATCGGCGCCGTGACCGAGGCGTCGGAGGCGCTCGTGGGTGGTGGCGCCCCCGCCGCCCCCCAGCTTTCGATCCTCGAGATCCCGCTCACCGTGCTCGGCGGCATCTCGCAGGTCTACCGGTTGAGCGAGTACATCTCGTTCGTGCTGCTCCTGCTGGCGGGCACGGTGATCGCGTTCCAGATGCCGCTCGTGGTGCTGCTCCTCGGCTGGGTCGGCATCGTGTCGCCGGAGTTCCTGCGCTCGAAGCGCAAGGTCGCCGTGTTCATCATGGCGATCGCCGCGGCGATCGTGACCCCGAGCACCGACCCGGGCACGATGCTGATGATGCTGCTGCCGCTGTGGATGCTGTACGAGTTCGGCATCCTGCTGCTCGTGTTCGTGCCGTCGCACAAGGTGGCGCAGGGTCGCGTGTTCTCGTTCCGCCGCAAGCGCGGCGAGCCCGACGAGTCCGACGGCGGCTGGGGCGGGAGCTCGCGGTGATGCGCGGCGGTGACGGCGCGGCGCGCGCGTTTGCGCGCATTCGGCGGCGGCGCAGGCGCGGCGGCGCGGATGCCGGCGGCGGACGCGTGACCGCGACCGATGTGCGCATGATGGAGCGCGCGATCGAGCTCGCGCGCGCGGCGGGCGCGGCGGGCGAGGTGCCGATCGCGGCGGTCGTCTATCGCGATGGCGAAGTGCTCGGCGAGGCCGCGAACAACCGCGAGCGCTCGGCGGATCCGACGGGGCACGCGGAGATCGTCGCGATGCGCATCGCCGGCGAGCGGCTCGGTCAGTGGCGGCTCGTCGGCTGCTCGCTCGCGGTCACGCTCGAGCCCTGCGCGATGTGCGCGGGCGCGATCGTGAACGCGCGCGTGGCGCGGCTCGTCTACGGCGCGCGCGACCCGAAGGCAGGCGCGTGCGAGACGCTCTACGCGATTCCGACCGACCGCCGGCTCAACCACC
>CAIXEV010000676.1 GCA_903918555.1 uncultured bacterium
CCGGGTCTCGTGAGGCTGTCCTTCGGCATCTGCCGCGACCAGCAGCGAGCCGAAGACATCGTCCAGCAGGCGTTCATCAAGATCTGGGAATCCCCGCCGGACGCAGGCGAGCCCGCGATCGCAAGCTGGATGCGCACCGCCGTCACCCGCCTGTCGATCAGCGCGGTGCGCCGCAAGCGCCGCACCTTGGCGCTGATCGATGAATCGGGCACGGCGCACGATGTGCGCGCGGAACGGCCGTGGGCCGGACTCGAGCGCCGCGAGGACATGTCGCGCATCGAGGCCGCCCTCGGGCGCCTCGACCCCGACAAGCGCACGATGATCGTGCTGTCGGTCATCAACGGCCTTTCGTACAAGGCGATCGCCGAGCACCTCGGCGTCCCGATCGGAACGGTGATGAGCCGCCTCAACCGCGCGCGCCTCGCGCTTCTCAACGAGCTCGGGGAATCGGGCGGGGTTGACCGGCCGAGCGACTTCGACATCAACACCATCCGCGAGGGATCGCGCAAGGCGTTTCCACGCTGAGAGACTGCGAGCGAACATGAACGACACCAGCCATGAAGTTCCCGCCGGCCCGATCGACTGCAACGCGCTGAAGGCGTTGCTGTCCGCGTATCTCGACGACGAGCTCACGCGCGACGAGCGCCTGCGCGCCGACGCGCACCTCGTCGCCTGCGGCGGATGCCGCACGCTCGTCGAGCGCGCCGAGGCGCTTGACGCGGAACTCCGCGCCAAGTTCGCCGACGACCTCGCCGACGCGGACGCGGAGTTCGCGGCAAACCCCATCGACATCGCGGCCTTCCAGGCGCGCGTCTTCGAGGCGATCGGCCACGAGCAGCGCCGCACCTGGATTCCGCGCGTCGCCGCCGCCGCAACCGTCGCCCTCGCTGCGGCCGGCGGCTGGTGGCTCTGGAGTTCGCGTGAAACCCCGCAATCCCTCACGCCCGCGGGTCCCGGCACCTTTGTCCGCGGGAACGATTCCGCATCGCCGTCTTCCGTCAATCCCATCGCCGCGCCCGACACGCGCGCCGTTCGCCTCGCGTCGCTCACCGACGAAGACCGCCAGGCGCTCTACGCCACGAGCCTGATCCTCGACAACGCGCGCCGCACGGCGTTCGTCGACGAGGCGCGCCGCAACGAACTCCGCGAGACGGTCCGATACGACGAGCTCATCGACCGTCTCGGCGATGTGATGGCGAAGCTTCCTCCGGAGGAGCAGCAGACCGTCGCGCTCGCCCGCGACACCACGGCTCGCATCGCGTCGGCATCGAACGATCCGCGCGCGTGGGTCGAGATCCAGCAGGAAGTCGAGCGCCGCAGCCTTGCGCCTTCGATCGAGATGATGAGCGACGCGCGCTGACAAGTCGCGGGCGCCCAGCTTCGCGGACGCATTTCACGCAAGAAGTGCGCCAGCCAAGCACTTGATCTGCCGACCTCCGGCGAACACCGAGCAAAGAACTCGCGTTCGCCTGTATAGTCACTCATGCGAATGGACTCGCTCGCACCGATCAACTTTCAGGCGCACGCAGGACGCGTCGCCCAGGCCTATGGCGCTCGCAAGCCTGCGGGCGCCGCTCTTCCACAGACCGCGCGCGAGAGCGGAAAGGCCTCCATCGGTGCCGATGGGCTGATCCGTCCGCCCTTCTCGCCCGGCGCGAATCCGAACGGAAACGCCGGCGGCACGCGCCAGGACCGCGTCACCCTCAGCGGTGGCTCGGCGATCCCGGAGCAGATCGAGCAGCTCATCGCGGGTCAGGTCGACTCGCCTGTCTCCCGCGGCGAAGGCTTCGACGAGCCGCCGCAGCGCGGTCCCGCGCCCGCAGCACGGCCCGGCGCCTCGGGCGCCTACGCGATGTACAGCCGCTCCGCCGACCGCATCGAGGTCGCGACCTCGGTCGCCCTCGGACGCTCGCTCGACGCCCGCGGCTGACCCGGCCGCCCCGCCAACAGCGCCTTCTCGCTTCGCCGAGCCCTTTGCAGACGGGGCTTCGTCCCTGTATCCTCTTCGTCCCTCTGTGAAATCCGTCACGAACTCCGCGCGGAGTTCGCGGCTCATGCAACCGTGACTCCCGCACAACGCGGGACGCCGCCGACGAGGTGGCGAGTCAGCAGCTTTCGTCCTTTGGAGCCCACATGGCCAGCACCGGCACCGTCATTCAGGTCATCGGATCGACGTTCGACGCGCAGTTCCCCGAGTCGGACCTGCCCCAGATCTACAACGCCGTCCACATCAACTTCGAGTCGCGTGGTCAGAAGATGACCCTCGTCGGCGAGGTTGCCAAGCACCTCGGCGGCGGTCAGGTCCGCTGCGTCGCGCTCGCCTCGACCGACGGTCTCAGGCGCGGCGACGCGTGCGTCGACACCGGCACGCCCGTGCGCGTCCCGGTCGGCGAGGGCGTCCTCGGCCGCGTGTTCAACCTCCTCGGCCAGCCCGTCGACGAGCGTGGTCCGGTCGCGTCGCAGAAGACCGCGCCGATCCACCGCGAGCCGCCGGCCTTCATCGAGCTCAACCCGAAGACCGAGATCCTCGAGACCGGCATCAAGGTCATCGACCTCCTCTGCCCGTTCGTCCGCGGTGGAAAGATCGGTCTCTTCGGTGGCGCAGGCGTCGGCAAGACCGTCGTCATCCAGGAGATGATCGCGCGCGTCGCGCGTAACTTCGGTGGCTACTCGGTGTTCGCAGGCGTCGGCGAGCGCACCCGCGAGGGCAACGACCTCTGGCTGGAAATGCAGGAGGCCGA
>CAIXEV010000677.1 GCA_903918555.1 uncultured bacterium
CCAGTCGGTGCCAGGCACTGACTGGCACGTGCCGTGCGCCCGTCTGGTGTGCGCCCGTCTGGTCAGGCGGCAAACGCCGCGACTTCGCTCGGCAGCCTCTGGATCCCCCGCCGCCGCGACTTCGCCACCGCGTACCGCATCGAGCGATCGAATCGCCTCGCGACCGAGCCCTTCGTCGGGAACCCCATCTCATCCATCCGGTCGATCGCGTACCGCCACGCGAGGTACTCCTCGAGGCAACGCGGCTTGTGCACGCCGAGCCCGATCGCGTGATGCCCGACCTCGTGCAGGAAGATCGCCAGACGCAGCGGACTCGTCGGATACGGCGACTCGAGGGTGCGCTCGACTCGGCCATCGCGGAATGTCCGCTCGATCGCAACGCCCGAGAGCGAGTTGCGCCAGCGCTTCACCGTCAGCCCGTACTTCGACAGCATCTCGACGACGACCGCGTCGTACCGCCGCTGCGAGGGCTTCTCGTGGTCGATTCCGCGCGGAGGCTTGGCCATGCGCCAGCCGGGCGCGTCGGGCGCGTCGGGCGCGCTCGTCACGGCGAGGCCCACCGGCCGCGTTCGCTTGATCGGCGCCGCGCGTCCCTTCGCGGGCTTGCCACGACGCGGCCGCTTGGCAACGCGCCCGCCGCCCGATCCTCCGAAGAGGCCAAGCTGCTCCCGCGCGAAGTCAAACAGCAACTGGACGAACGGCATCAGCGCCTTCTATCGGCGCGCGCCCGCGTCTTACTCGACTCACACCCGAGGCGCGAGACGCTGCCCGACCACCTGCGGCCGGCCGCGCACAAAGTCCCGCCACGCCATCGCGCGGCCGCCCGCGGGCTGCACCTCGAGAATCTCGACCGCGCCCGAAGTCGCCGCGACGCATCCGTCCGCGCACACGAGCCCCGGCTCGCCGCCCCCGCCGTCGGCCTCGCGCACCCGCAGCAGCTTCACCTCGAGCCCACCGACCACGACCGTGCAGCCGGGCCACGAGTTCAACCCGTTGATCCGCGCCCGTGCCGCGCGCGCATCGAAGCTCGCGAGGTCGACCGTCCCGTCCGCCTTCGACAGCTTCCGCGCCCGCGTCGCCTTCGACTCGTCCTGCCCGACGCCGACCGCACGACCCTCCGCGCGCGCCGCCAGCACGCTCGTCAACACCTCCGGCCCGAGCAGCGCCAGCGCATCGTGCACCTCGTCGGCGGTCTCCGCCGCACCGATCGCCCGCGCGCGCGTCGCGTAGACGAGTCCAGCGTCCATCCGCTCCGCGATCGAGATGACGCTCACGCCCGTCTCCGCGCAACCATCCATCACCGCGCGCTGAATCGGCGCAGCGCCGCGATACGCGGGCAAGAGCGATCCATGGAGATTGATCGCGAACACGCCGTCGACGAGCTCGCGCGACAGCTTCTGCCCGAAGGCGATCACGATCCACGCGGCGGCGCCAACGCCCCGCACCTGCGCGACCACATCCGGCGCGTTGACATCCGAAGGCTTGATGACCGGCAGCCCCAGTTCCGCCGCGCGCGCAGCGATGGGCGTCGGCGTCATCACCTTGCCGCGCCCCGCGGGGCGATCGGGCTGCGTCACCACGAGCGCGATCTCATGCTCGCGCGCGAGATGTTCAAGCGATGGGATCCCGAACGCGCCGGCACCGAGGAAGACAAGCCGCATCGCGCCGCCTAGCCGCCAGCCCGCTCGAGGTCGCGAAGCGCACGGCGGTTCGCAAGCTTGTCGATCGGACGCATGCGGTCGATGATGAGCACGCCCTCGAGATGATCGAACTCGTGCTGCCAGACGCGCGCGGGGAACCCGTCGCTCTCGAGCTCGAACTCGTTGCCGTCGAGGCCGAGCGCGCGAATCCGCGCGACGCCAGGCCGCAGGATGCTGCCGCGGATGTCAGGCAGACTCAAGCAGCCCTCTTCGTAGGGCTCCACCGCGCCGACGGCCTCGAGCACGGGGTTGATGAACACGCGCTCGGGCTCCTCCTCGCGCGCGCAGGTCAGGAAGATCCGCACGCTCTCGCCGAGTTGCGGCGCTGCGATGCCCGCGCCATCGAGCTCGCGTGCGACGCGGCGCATGTCCTCGACCAGTTCGCGCACGAACTCGTCGATGGCGGCAACCGGCTTCGCTTTCATGCGAAGGACAGGATGAGGATGAACGACAATGTCGCGGTCGCGCGCCATTCGCCCATCGTAGGGGCTGACGGCCCATCGCGCTCCAACCCGAGAGCTCCAACCCAAGCGCTCCAACCCATGCGCTCCAACCTCAAGCCCCAATCCTCAAGCCGTCTCGCGACCGTCCACGGCAGATTCTCAGGGTTTGACCAAGCCCCCCGCAGGCGGGTACCCTTCCCGTTCGGTTCGGAGTCTTTCCCGCGCGTTTGTCGCAGGTCGCACCAGAACCACCCGGGATGCCTCGGGGAACCAACTCAGGAGCCACGGATTGGGTTTCTTTTCCTTCGGTAAGAAGAAGCAGCCAGAGCCAGGTCAGCCCGAAACGGCGCCGACCGGCCAAGCGCCCGCTGTCACCGGCGCGTTCGTCGCCCAGCCCGACAAGGCGCGCAAGTTCTTCGACCACGCGAAGACCATCGCGCAGACGGGCAACTACGAGTACGCCCTGATGCTCTACGCGAAGGCGTTCCGCTTCGACCCATCGGGCGTGCCGCGCCACGAGGAGTTCTACAAGCTCGCCGTCTCGTTCTACCAGTCCGGCGGCAAGCCCGCGGGCCGCGACGACATCAAGGAACTCGAGGGACCTGGCCCGATCGACAAGTTCGTGCAGGCTGAATACATCTGGGCGCGCGATGTCCTCAACATGGACGCCGCGTTCAAGATGCTCGAGACCGCTGGCAAGGCGGGACAGATCGAGTTCGGTTCGTGGATCGCGCCGAAGCTCCTCGACCTCCTTCGCAAGCAGAAGAAGCAGTCGAAGTCGATGTGGCTGAAGGCGAAGACGCTCTTCACCAGCGTCGAGGCCTACGCGGAGGCGTTCGCCTGCGTCGAGGAAGCCGTCCGCGTCGACCCGAGCGACACGCAGCTCTCGGCCGATCTCAAGGAGCTCACGGCGCGTCACGCGCTCAAGCAAGGCGGCTACGACAAGGCCGTCGGCGGCGGCGGAAACTTCACCAGCATGGTGAAGGACAGCGCCAAGCAGCAGCAGCTCCAGGAGCAGAACCAGATCGCCGCGAGCGAGGAAACCGAAGCTCGAAATCTCGAGCGCGCCCGCAAGGACCACGAGGACAACCCGATGTCCGCGGACGCCATCCTCAAGCTCGGCACGCTGCTGCGCCGCCGCGCCACCGAGGAGAGCGAGAACGAGGCCTACACCGTCTTCATGACGGGCTTCGAGCGCCTGAACGAGTACCGTTTCCGGATGTTCGCAGGCGAGATCCGCATCATGCAGATGCGCCGCCGCGTCAACGCTGCGCTCAAGAAGACCGAGGCGAACCCGACCGACGCAGCCGCGAAGGCTGAGTACGAGGCGCTCCGTCGCGAGTTCCTCGAGTTCGAGGGCGGCGAGCTGCGCGAGAAGCAGAAGAACTATCCGACCGACCGCTCGATCAAGGCGGAGCTCGGCCGCATCGAGTTCGAGCTCGGCCACTACGAAGACGCGATGGCCGCGTTCCAGGCCTGCAAGGACGAGGCCAAGCTCCGCATCGGCTCCACCCACATGCTCGGCCGCTGCTTTGCCGCGGAGGGCTGGCACTCCGAGGCGGCGAGCGAGTACCGCGAGGCGCTCAGCGCCCTCGGCGTCGGCGAGTCCGACCGCGAGCTTCCGATCAAGTACGACCTCATGCTGTCGCTGATGGAACTCGCGAAGAGCGAGAAGAACGGCACCCACGCGCGCGAGGCAGGCGAGATCTGCTCCGCCATCGTGCGCCGCGACATCTCCTACCGCGACATCCGCGTTCGGCGCAAGGAGATCGACGCGCTCGTCAAGGACCTGCCCGCGTGAGCGCGGACCGCCGTCCTCGAACGGTTGGCGTGATCCCCGCTCGCCTGGCGAGTTCGCGGTTCCCCGAGAAGGTGCTCAAGGCCGAGACGGGCAAGCCGCTCGTTGTGCATGTGCTGGAGCAGGCGCGCAAGGCGGCCTCGCTCGACCGCGTCGTCGTCGCCGCGGACCACCCTCGGATCGTCGCCGCAGTCGAAGCGGCTGGCGGCGAGGCGATCCTGACCCGCGAGGACCACCCGAACGGCACCAGCCGGCTCGCCGAAGTCGCCGAACGGATCCCCGCCGATGTCTTCGTCAACATCCAGGGCGACGAGCCCGAGATCGAGCCTGAGACGATCGACGCCGCCGTCGACCTCCTCCACCGGTCCCCCTGGGCGGAGGTGGCGACCGTGGCCACCCCATTTGCCCCCGGCGAGTCGGTCGCGGACCCAAACCTCGTGAAGGTCGTCCTAGGCCTCGGTGGGCGGGCGCTCTACTTCTCCCGCGCCCCTGTCCCGTTCCATCGCGACGCCGCCAAGGGCGGCACCCCCAAGGCAGAGCCACTGCGTCATGTGGGGCTCTATGTCTACCGAACTCCCTTCCTCGAGGCCTTCCTGACCTGGCCGCCGTCGGCCCTCGAAGAGACCGAGAGCCTCGAGCAGCTTCGAATCCTCGAGCGCGGCCACGGGATCGCCGTCGCGGTTCGACCGGTCACCGGCCACGGAATCGACACCGCGGAGCAGTACTCCGATTTCGTGGCGCGGCGGCGATCTCGCTGATCGCGACCGCCCCCACTTGCATTTCCGACCGATTCCTGACTACATTCAGGAATGCCCCACTCGGAAACCAACCCCGGCGATCTTCCTGACGGCTGCGGGTTCCTCTCACAATTCGGTCGAAGCGAAGAGAGCACGGAGTGGCATTCGCCCGCGCCCGCGGGCTACCAGCGCGGCCGCACGAAGTTCGTCGTCGTCATCGGCACCGTCATGAGCGGCCTCGGCAAGGGCATCTTCGCAAGCTCGCTCGCGAAGCTGATCAAGGACAAGGGCCTCTCGGTCGCCCCCATCAAGATGGAGGGCTATCTCAACATCGACTCGGGCACGCTGAACCCGTATCGCCACGGCGAGGTGTTCGTGCTGTCGGACGGGTGCGAGACCGACATGGACCTAGGCACCTACGAGCGCATCCTCAGCCAGGACCTCACGCGCAAGAACTTCGTCACCGCAGGCCAG
>CAIXEV010000678.1 GCA_903918555.1 uncultured bacterium
CAGCGGGCCGATCTCCGCAGCGTCGACGACCTTGACGCCGAGCGCAGGCACTTCGCGCGCCTCGATGAGCGCGTCGCCCACCTTCACGACGCCGCAAAGCGCGGTCGACGCGGTGTTGCGCACGAGCACGGGCCGCTTCATGCCGCGCGTGTCGGCGAGCTTCGCGAATCCTGACTCGAGCGCATCGCGTTCGGCGTGCGCGACCTCGCTGATCGCCGCGTGGTCCTCGCGCGCATCCTTGTACACGGCCTCGATCGACGAGCCCGGCAGGATGTCGTGGAACTGGTTGAGAAGCAGCGTCTTCCACGCGCGGTCGGTGCGCGCGCGGAACGCGGCGAGATCCTTCGCCTTCATCGCGGGCATCGAGCACGCGAGCGCCTCGACATCGCGAAGCGCGCTCTCGGCGAGGCGGTTCTGCCGCTTGAGCCACGCCTGGCTCGTGTAGGTGCCGCGGTGAAGCTCGAGGTAGAGCTCGCCGTCCCACGCGGCGATCGGGCGTCCCGCCGTGCGCAGCGCGTCGCGGCCGGCGTGCAGCCGCCCGCAGAAGACATCGACGCGATGCTGCTCGAAACGCGGCAATCCCGCGCAATCGGCCGCCATCTCGGCGCGCGCGATCTGCCAGTCGGTCGGGCCGCCGCCGCCGTCGCCGAAGCCGAACGGCTGCAGCCACACGGGAATCGCGCTCGAGAAGAAGCTCTGCCCGTCCTGCACGACGAGGTTCTTCTCGCCGTACAGCATGTCGGCCGGCTCGATCGACGAGTTGTAGTTGTGGCCGGGCGTCAGGTGCGTGAGGATCTCGGTGCCGTCGAGGCCGCGCCAATCGAAGGTGACATGCGGGAACTTGTTCGTCTCGCACCAGCTCATCTTGTTGGTGATGAAGGTGTCGAGGCCTGCGAGCCGCGCAATCTGCGGCAGGCACGGCGGGAAGCCGAAGGTGTCGGGGAGATAGAGGAAGCGCTGCTTGCCGCGCGCGCCGAACTCCTTCGTCCAGAAGCCCGTGCCGTGGATGATCTGCCGCACGAAGCTCTCGCCCGACGGACAGGTGCAGTCGGGCTCGATCCACATCGCGCCGCCCGGCTCCCAGCGGCCCTCTGCGACGCGCTTCTTGATCTGCGCGAACAGCTCGGGCGCGTCTTCCTTCACATATTCATACTGCTGCGCCTGCGAGCAGAGGAAGTGGAAGTTCGGAAAGCGCTCCTGAAGCCGCAGCACATTCGCGAAGCTGCGCAGGCACTTGCGGCGCGTCTCGCGCAGAGGCCAGAGCCACGCGGTGTCGATGTGCGCGTGACCGACGGCGACGCACGCGGTCGCAGGCTCGTGGACGCCGCCCTTCAGCAGCTCATCGAGCGCGGAGGCCGTGTCCTCCATGCCGGGCACGGGGTCGTGCGCGTCGATCGACGCGTGGATGTCGCGCAGCGTGTTCGCGATCTCGGTCGCGCGCGGGCTCTCGGCCGGCAGCGCGAGCATCAGCTTGCGCAGGAACTCCCACGCCTGCGCGTAGCGCCACGCGGCTTCGTCGACGACCACGAGCTCCGCGCTCTCGAGGCGGCCCGGGTGCTGCTCGCGCCAGCGCGTCTGCAGCTCGGGGTGGTCCCACCAGAAGGTCGAGATGCCAAGCGGCTGGTTGCAGGCGGCCTCGAGGTGGAGGTCGAGCTTCTCGCCGCCCTTCGCGCGCGGCAGGATGAACGCGAGGTCGCGGTACGGGTCGAATCCCTGGAACGGCACGCCGTCGCGCCACAGCGTCGCCTCGGTGCCCGAGCTGAAGCGCAGCGCGACCGTGTGCCCGCGCATCTCGGCCGGCACGCGGCCCGCAAGGCGGAACCACGCGGTCGACCACACGGGGCCCCAGCGCAGGCCGACCTTCACGGGCTTGTAGGCCGCCCGCTTCGCTTCGGCGAGGGTCGGGTGCCCGCCCTCGAGCCCGGACCCGGGCGCCTGCCACATCGACACCGACAGGGGCGCGCGGAGCGGGAAAACCTGCGGCAGGAGAACCTCAGAGTGGAAGTTCTCGTACCGAATCGCTGCGTATTGGAGGTTGGGAAGCACGGCGGCATCCTAACGGCAGCCGACTCCGCAAAACCGGTCCTCGCCGTTCCGTAACAATCCCGCCATGTCGGCATTCCGGATCCAGCCCTTGCTTCAGCCCTTGCTCCATCCCTTCGTCGCCTTTCTCTCGCACCGCGCC
>CAIXEV010000679.1 GCA_903918555.1 uncultured bacterium
CGCCGCCGACCCGGCCGCGGTCGCGCGCGCGATCGTCGCCGAACTCGCGCAGGTGGCGGAGGCCGCGCGATGAGCGACTCCGTCGTCCGCGATGTGCGCTTCGTCCTCTGCGGCACCGGCACTTCCGCGGGCGTTCCCGTCATCGGCTGCGACTGCGCCGTCTGCACCTCGAGCGATCCGCGCGACGCGCGCACGCGCTCGGGCGCAGCGCTCTTCTTCAAGGACGACGAGGACCGCGACCGCGTGATCCTCCTCGACTGCGGCCCCGACCACCGCACGCACAGCCTGCGCCTCGGGCTCAAGCGCGTCGACGCGATCTTCTTCACCCACGACCATGTCGACCACACCTTCGGCCTCGACGATGTGCGCCGCTACAACGCGCTCATGAAGGCGCCGATCGAGGTCTTCGCCGACGCGCGCACGCGCGCGTTCCTCGAGCGCGTCTACCAGCACATCTTCCGCCGCCACGAGAATGTGAACGACTCGTTCGTCGCCGACCTCGTGGTGCGCACGATGGCGGCCGGCACGCCGATCGACTTCCGCGGGCTGCGCATCACGCCGTTCGAGGTGCTGCACGGGCGGCTCCCCGTCCTCGCGTTCCGCATCGAGGCGCTCGACGAGACGGGCGCGGTCGCCCGCGAACAGCCCGGTCCGCTGCCGCTTGCCTACTGCACCGATCTCTCCGCGATGCCGCCCGCCGCGTGGCCGAAGCTGCGCGGGCTCGAGACGCTCGTGCTCGACATGCTGCGCTATCGGGCGCATCCGACCCACCTCACGGTGTCGCAGGCGCAGGGAATCGCCCACGAGGCGCAGGCGCGCCAGACCGTCTTCGTGCACATGACCCACGACATCCGCCACGCCGACCTCGCGTCGGAACTCCCGCCGGGGATGGAGCTTGGGTACGACGGCATGGCGATCGACGGCGCCTGAGCCTGCGCGGAAGCGGTTTCCGCCAGCCTCGGCAAAGTGCTATCATCGCCGCCCCTATGGCCCAGATCCGTGAGCTCAAGAAGCGCATGGTGGCGGTGCGCACGATCCAGCGCATCACCAAGACCATGCAGATGATCGCGACGGCGAAGTTCACCGCCGCGCTCGCCCGTGCAAAGGCGACCCGTCCGTACACCGACCGCATCCGCGGGCTGGTGGGCGAAGTGGCGGCCGCCGCCGGCGACGATTTCTCGCATCCGCTGATGAAGTCGCCCGCGACCCCGAGCGGCCGCGAGCTCGTCCTCGTCGTCACCTCCGACCGCGGTCTCTGCGGCGCCTACAACGGCAATGTGCTCCGCAAGGGCAACTTGGCCATCAAGGCGCTCAAGGCCGCCGGCACGACCGCCGTGGTCGAGACCGTCGGCAAGAAGGCCGTCGCCTACTTCCGCTTCGCGAAGGTCGACATCGCCGAGCGCCACACCTTCGGCGACAAGCCGCAGTTCGCGCAGGTCGAGGCGCTCGCGAAGCGCCTGATGGCCGACTTCTCCGCGGGCAAGTTCGACAAGGTGCATGTGGTCTACATGCGCTTCATCTCGAACTCGAAGCAGGTGCCCGAGGTCATGCAGCTCCTTCCGCTCGCGGCTCCCGCCGCTGCGACGGGCGGCGCCACCTCGAGCTACGAGTTCAGCCCGTCGGGCCCCGAGCTCCTCGCGGACCTTCTCCCGAAGTCGGTCGTCGTCTCGCTCTTCCAGGCGTTCAACGACGCAGCGGTGAGCGAGCATGTCATGCGCATGGTGTCGATGAAGGCCGCGACCGACAACGCGGGC
>CAIXEV010000680.1 GCA_903918555.1 uncultured bacterium
AGCATGGCGCGAAGATTGGCGGCAGAAACCGTGTTCAGGTTGATGCGGCCCGTGGGCATCGTGTTGCCGGCCCGGATGATGCCTTCCTGGAAGATCCGCCTGAGCTGCAGGCTGTCGAGCTTCTGGAGACGCGAGTTCGAGCCGCCGCCGCCCATGCCTGCGGAACTGCGGCCGCTCGACTGCTGGGCGGACTGCATCGAGGCGAGCATCAATTGCGGCTCGCCGTCGTCGCCCGACCATCCGGCGCTCGAGATCGACGGCGTGATGCGCGTCGGGCGGCCTGAGTTGGTCGGCTTGCGGACAGGCGCCGCGCCGTTGGTGCCTTGTCCGTTCCCGCGGCCGACGCCGTTGGGATTGTTGGCCTGGTCGTCGCCGCGAGTCTCGCGGCTGCCGCCGCCGCCATCGCCGCGGCCACCACCGCCATCACCGCGGCCGCCACCGCCGCCATCACCGCGGCCACCGCCGCCGTCACCACGACCGCCGCCGCCGCCGCTACCGCCGCCGCGCCCGCCTTGCGCGCCCTGTCCACCCTGCGAGGTGCCCGCAAGGGTGCTGAGGTCCTGCGTCAGCAGTTGCTCGAGGCGGGCGTTCGGGTTGCGGCCGAACTGCGAGAGCGCCGCCGCCTGGTCGGCGGTCACGCCGAAGCGCTCGACGATCTCGTCGGGCGTCGCGGTGCGCAGGTTGAGCTTCGGTTCTCCGCTCGCGCCGATCAGCGTGCCCGTCGATCGCGCCGTGATCGCGCCAGACCAACCGGAGTCGAGCAGGCCGTCGGCGTCATCGGGAGGATCGCTCTGCGCGCCGTCGTTCTCGTTCGGGTCGAGCTGGCCGTTGAGGTTCTGGTCCTCGCCGCGGACATAGCGCGGGAAGGCGCCCGCGACGAGCTCGAGCTCGGCGACCGAGCGGAACGGCGCGTTTCGCGGCTGGTAGCCGAGGTTGCGGCCTTCGTAGAACTCGTACTCGGCGCCCATCATGCCGGCGTTGTCATCGGTGTCGCGCCAGTCGACGATCGCGTCGGCGACATCGGGGCTCATGTTGGCAAGCTCGAGCAGCATCAGCCGCGTCGCGGTGTTGATGTTGATCTTCGCGTGCTCGTCCTGCGGGCCGAGGAAGCGCACGCCGTCCTCGACATGGCTGATCTCCCACGAGCCGCTCTCCACCTCGCCGGTCGCGGCGAGGGTGAGGTCCTTGAACATCTGGCGCGCGTCCTCGGGGTCGGGGCTCTCGGTGTGGTACTCGAGGATCGCGATCGTCTCCTCGATTCCCGCGCGCGCAGCCCAGCGCGCCTCGACGCGCGCGATCGCCTCGCGACCCATCGCGGCCTGGCGGAACGCGAGGATCTGCGCCGCCGCGATCACCACCGCCGCGATGGCGACCGCCCAGATGACGATCACGATGATGGAGCCGCGGCGCGGCGCAGCCGCCCGGGGCCGATGGTCCTGCATGCCGCTCATCGACGGCCTCCTCTGGCGGGTCTGCTGCCGAGGTTGACGCCGGGGCCGTTCACATAGCCGCCTTCTTGTCCGAGCGCCGCCGGCGTGCGGCCCCGTCCGCCTCCGCCACCGATGCCGCCGCCACCGGAAATGGTGGGGTTGCCTTCGACCGAGACGCCGCCGTTGCCGCGACCGCCGCCTCCGCCGCCCATCGAGACTCCGCCGCCCGAGATCGCCGCGCCGCCGCTGACGGCTCCGCCCGGCGAAGCGCCCATTCCGCCGCCGGTGGTGAGTCCGCCGGCGCCACCGCCGGCTGCATCGCCGCCGAGGCCACCGAGCGCAGGATCCGCGCCGCCCGCCGCTGCCTCTTCTTCCTCTGGCGGCGGAGGCGGAGGCACGATTCGATCAAGCGGAATCTGCGTGCGCAGCGTCACCATCGGCCGCGAGGCGGTCGGGTTCTCGAGGTCGCCGCCGACCGCGGTCACCGACACGCGGAGCGCCCACGGGAGCCCCATCTCGTCGGAATCCCAGTCGGGGTACCACGCTTCGCCGTCGTAGGCCTCGATCGACACGGCGACGACGCCGTCGACGACGGGGATCGCCATGCCGCCGCCCTCGCCGTTCTGGTCGGGCACCGCGTCGCGCCGCATCCAGAGGACGCCGTCGACGCCATCGAGCCGGTACTGCGACTCGTACTCGCCGCCTTCGCCCTGGTAGTCGTCGCGCTTCATCGGCCGCAGGCGGTTGTTGTAGACGAGCACCTCGTCGCGATCCGCAGGCCCGATCGGCGAATAGCCCGTTCCGTCGAGCAGCAGCACGCGCGTGTTGTAGAGGTCCTCGTCGCGGATCACCGACACCAGGTCGGTGCGCAGCGCATCAAGCGCGGCGTTCGCACGCGAGACCGCGTCGAGCTGCGTTCGCGCGACATCGCGCGTCTGCGACACGCGCGAGAGCACCGAGCCGATGGTCACGACCACGATCGCGCCGACCGCGATCGCGATCACGAGCTCGATCACCGTGAAGCCACGGGCTGCGGAGCGGAGTTCGTCACGGCGCGGGTGGTTGGCCTTCACGGCGAGCCTCCTGTTCGGCGATGCGGCCCTGTCGATCGATCGGCTCCGTCGGGGAGCGCACGGGATCCGGCTCCTCGCCGCGCTTCTCCGCCATGCGGGTCACGACCTTGAAGCTGCGACCGGTGGCGTGGGTGAGCACGACCTCGACCTCGGCGGGAACGCCCGCGCCGCCCTGATCGATCGTGATCGCGTACTCGAAGTCGGCGTACGGGGAATCCTCGTCGAACGATCCGGCGGTCGGATGCAGTTCGGGGAAGTCGCGCGGCCCTTCGGTGAGCACCTTGCCGAGCAGTTCGTCGAGCGCCGCCGCCGCGCGCACATCGACTTCACCGCGGCGGGCGAGTCCGAGCGCCTGTCCGGCGACCGAGAGCACGGCGACCATGCCGATCGCAAGCAGGATGCCCGCGATCACGGCGTCCATGAGCGCGAATCCCGCGCGGCGCGTGCGCCGGTTCGCGGTGCGTGCGGTGGTGGCGGCGGGCTGCGTCACCATGGGTCGTACGCGCCGCCTTCCGCATCGAGGTCGATCGGCTGCCGGACGCGCGCGCGCGGGTCGTCGGCGCGGATCGGCGAGTTGGAGTAGTTCTCGAGCACGAGCTCGGCGCGCTTGTCCTTGCCGGCGAACGAGATCTCGATGCGCGGACGGCTTCCGTCGGGATTCGTCGCGATCGACCACTCGTCCTCGGTCATCGGCAGGCCGTCTGCGAGCGCGCGCTCGACCTTGAGCCCCTCGGGGAGCTCGACCGGCGAGCTCAGCCGGTCCTGCTGCCACACGCGCGGCCCGTCGGGGTCGGCGGGGTTCAGGTCCATGATCCAGAGCGTGAGCGTCGCGTTCTCCCGGGTGTAGTGAAGGCTCACCTGCTGCAGTCCGGCGGAGTTGCGGAACGCAAACATGCGCAGGAGGTCCTCGACCGCGACGACCGCCTTCTCCTCGCGCTGCGAATCGACGACGAGGAACCGCGGCAGCGCGAGCGTGCCCACGATGACCAGGATCGAGCACGCCACGATCATCTCAAGCAGCGAGAACCCGCGTCGTGATCGACGCGGGTTGCTCGGGGTGGATCGCCGGTGGTTCGGGGCCATCGTCATTCGGTTCTTCCGCTGCGCCGGGCGCCCGGCGCCTCGCGCGCTCACGAGGTCTTGCGTTCCTTGCCGTGGACGATGTCCGCGTTCTCGCCGTCGCCGCCGCGCTGCTTGTCGGCGCCGAGGCTGATGATGTCGAAGTCGCGGCCGTTGAGGCCCGGGCGGTCGAGCACATACGGAATGCCCCACGGATCGATCAGGTCGTCCTTCGACTCGATGTACTTCGGCACGAGCATCTCGAGCGTGAAGTCGCCGTCGAGCGTGGTGGCCTTGTTCTCGGTGAGGTAGATCTTGATCTGGTTCGCGATCGAGGTCGCCTCGACGCGGGCCTTGTCGACCTTCGCGGTTCCGACGCGGCCGAGCAGGGTCGGCGCGATCACCGCCGCGAACAGCGCGATGATCGTCACGGCGACGATGACCTCGATGAGGCTGAAGCCGCGGCGGATCTGGCGGCGGGCGCGACGGGGGGAGCTGGTGGTCTTCATGTTCATGCTCGGGTGTACGGGTGAGAGGTCTCGGCGGTGCGGCGTTTCCGTCACACGACCGCCTTCTGGAGTTCGATGATCGGGAGGAGGATCGCGGCGAGGACGAAGCTCGCGATGAGCGCCATCACGATCAGGAGGATCGTGGGCAGGACGCGCGTGAAGAGCTTGAGCGAGTTGTTGACCTGGCGGTCGAACGAGCCCGCCGCGTGGAGCAGCATCTGCTCGAGGCGGCCGGAGCGCTCGCCGATGTTCACGATCTGGACGAGGAGCGGCGGGAAGTGGCCCGAGCGCTCGAGCGGTTCGGCGAGCGACTGGCCCGTGGTGACCTTGTCGGAGACCCTGTCGACGGCCTGCGTCAGCGCGGAGTTGCCGAGCGTGTCGCGCACGATCTTGGGCGCGGAGAGGATCGGGATGCCGGCCGAGACGAGCGTGCCGAGCGTGCGCGTGAAGCGCGCCACCGCGATGTCGCGCACGAGCCGGCCGGCGACCGGCATGCGCAGCACGAACGCGTCGAAGCGCAGGCGGTTCGAGGGCGAGGCGAGCCAGTTGCGGCCGCCGACATACGCCATCACGCCCGCGCCGATGATGACAAGCCACCACGCCGCGAG
This sequence comes from uncultured bacterium, assembly GCA_903918555.1. Taxonomy (GTDB): domain Bacteria; phylum Planctomycetota; class Phycisphaerae; order Phycisphaerales; family SM1A02; genus QWPT01. Next base: position 4,680 of record CAIXEV010000680.1, read on the forward strand.
GAAGTCGGAGATGTTCATCAGCACGACCGTCGGCATCGGGAGGTCGAGGCTCGCGTTCATGATGGGCTTCATCACGCGCGGCAGCACGAACACGATGAGGATGACGACGCTGACCGCGATGAGGCCCGCGATCATGAGCGGATAGATGATCGCGCCGACGATCTCGCGGCGCAGCTCGACCGAGCGCTCGAGGAGATCGGCGAGCTGGTGCATGATCTCCGCGTTGCGCCCCGAGGCGTCGGCCGCGCGCAGCATGCCCGTCGTCATGTCGTCGAACGGCGCTCCGTACTCCTTCGCGGCCTGGTGCAGCGTCACGCCCGCCTCGACGCGCTCGATGACGAAGTCGAGGATCGCCTGCAGGTTCTTGCTCGCAGCCTGCTTGCGCACGGTCCGCAGCGCCTGCATGAGCGGAAGGCCGGCCTCGAGCGCCGTCGCAAGCTCGCGGACGAGGTCGGCGAGCTCCGCGCGCGAGATCGACGGACGCGAGTAGCGCCGCCCCGCCACGGCGGCCGCGTCGGCGTCGCTCATCTCGATCTCGAGCGGAGTCTCCCCGCGCTGCGAGATCAGCTTGAGCGCGCTGTTGCGGTCGGGCGCGTTCAGCGTGCCGGCCTGCACGGAGCCGTCGGTGGTGATTGCCTGGTAGCGGAAGGACGGCATGGCGAGCGATCAGCCCTTCTTCTCGCTCGAACGCGCGGTGAGTTCCGCGGAGAAGTCCTCGACATCCTGCGTGGCGCGCAGGACTTCCTCGATGGTGGAGATGCCCGACGCCGCCTTGCGCATGCCGTCCTCGCGCATGGTGATGAAGTCCGGGTCGAGCAGCGCCTTGAGCTCGTGGATCGGGCGGTTCTGCGCGATCGCAGCGCGGAGCGCCGAGTTGATGCGCACGATCTCGTAGAAGCCGAGCCGGCCGCGGAAACCGCTGCCGCCGCACTTCTCGCAGCCCGCGCCCACCATCTGGCGGCCGTTGAACTTGCGCCGCTCCTCGGGCGTGAGGCGGTTGCCCGTCTCCTCGCTGATCGGGCGCGATTCCTTGCACGCCGTGCAGAGACGGCGCCCGAGGCGCTGCGCGAGCAGGCCCTCGAGCACGCTCGCCGCGAGATACGGCTCCGCGCCCATGTCGAAGAGGCGTCCGACCGACGAGATCGCGTCGTTCGTGTGCAGCGTCGAGAAGATCAGGTGGCCCGTGAGCGCCGAGCGGATCGCGATGTCCGCGGTCTCGGTGTCGCGGATCTCGCCGACGAACACGATGTCGGGGTCCTGGCGCAGGATCGCGCGCAGGCCGGTCGCGAAGCTGAGTCCGCGCTTCGCGTTCACGGGGATCTGGTTGATGCCGTTGAGCTCGTACTCGACGGGATCCTCGATCGTGATGATCTTCTTGCGCGGGTCGTAGAGCTTCGAGAGCGCGGCGTAGAGCGTCGTCGTCTTGCCCGAGCCGGTCGGGCCCGTGACGAGCACGAGGCCGTGCGGCTTCTCGATCATGCGGTCGACGATCGCGCGGTGCGACTCGCTCATGCCGAGGCTCACGAGGTCGAGCGGGAGAGAGCTCTTGTCGAGGATGCGCATGACGACCGACTCGCCGTAGAGCGTCGGCACGGTCGAGACGCGGATGTCGACCTTGCGGCCTTCGAACCGCAGCGTGATGTGGCCGTCCTGCGGCACATAGCGCTCGGCGATGTTCATGCCCGCCATGATCTTGATGCGGCCGATCAGCGCGGCCTGCAGGTGCTTCGGCGGCTGCGGCTGCGAGACCAGCACGCCGTCGATCCTGTACTTGACGCGCAGCTCGCTCTCGAACGGTTCGACATGCACGTCCGACGCGCGGCCCTGGATCGCCTCGAGGAGGATGAGGTTCACCAGGTTGATGAGCGTCGGCTGCTCCGCCATCCGGTGGACATCGTCCGCCTCGATGGCGTCGAGGTTGTGCTCGCTGTCGGGGGTGGCGACGAGGCCGTCGTCCGAAGCGAGCGTCTCCGCCATGCGCGCAGCGGTCGTGCCGTAGCGGTCGCGCATCAGGTCGCGGAACGCGGGAACATCGAGTCCGAAGCGACGCACCGCGCGCGAGGTGACCGCGGCGATCTCGTCGACCGCCGCGGTGTCGAGCGGGTCAAGCATCGCGACGAGCAGCCGCCCGCCTTCGATCGAGACAGGAACGGCGCCGAGCCGCACGGCCAGTTCGGGCGCAAGCAGATCGGCCGCGGCGGGATCCGACGCGGGTGCCTTCTCGAGCCACTGGATGCCGAGCAGCGCGCAGCGCTCGCGCACGGCCGCGTCCTGCGACGCGGGCGTCGCTGGAGTCTTGGCGTCACGAGAGATCTCGGTGACGGTGGTGGAGCCGTTGATGCCGTTCGTTCCAGTCTGCACGAAATCCTCTTGATTCGTTCCTGTCGGTCCCGCGGATCAGCCGCGGCGACGCTGCTTCACGATTGGATTGTTGTTCACGCCGAAGCCGTTGGTCGCGGCCGAATCGGCCGCGCTTCCGGGCTTCGTGCTCGAGGGCTTCTCGCCCTCGGGCACATTGCGCGGGTTGGTGTCGTTGTTGCCGGGCGCGCCCTGCTCGATCTGCTCCGTGCCATCGCTCGGCTGCGCCGCGCCGGGCTTCAGCATCGCCGGGTTCGCGGCCTCCGGCATCTCCTTCTGCGCGCCCGGGAGCGCGTCGCGCTGCTCGGGGCTGAGGAGACCGACGAGGAGGGCGCGGTACTTCTCGAAGAGATCCTCGCGGGCCTTCTTCGCCTGCTCGACCGGCTGCGCATCGCCGATCCGGACCGTCGCGCCTTCGGCCTTCTGGCGGGCGAGCTCGGTGCGGCGACGCGGCTCGTTCGGCTCGGTGGACTTGAACGCGGCGACGAGTTCGCCGCGCACGGTGCGCAGCTCCTCGTCGAACTGGATCTTCAGCTCAGCGACCTGCTTCTTCTGATCGTCGGTGAGGTCGGGAAGCGCCATCACCGCCTCGAACACCGGGGTGACGGGATCGGGACGGAACACCTGCGGGAACGCCTTCTGCATCGCGCGGCGCTCGAACTCGGCGCCGTACTCCGCGCCGAGGGCGTCGCGGATCGCGGCGATGCCTGCGTCCTGCGCGTCGCGCACCAGCACGCGCTTCTGCATGAGCGACTCCTGCATCGCCACGCCGCTGTTCGCGTCGGAATTCGACATCGCCTTGAGGAGCGGGGCGATCGCGTTGTCGAGCGCCGCGTCGCGCGTCGACAGCGCCTCGTGCAGGGCGATCTCGTACTGGTCGATGGCGCCGCGGGCGGCGTCGAGCGCGAGCGGCGACGGCTGCGTCTCGCGCACCACGATCGTCAGGTCGACCGACTCGCCCGACAGCTCGCCGAGCGGCAGGCTCTTCTCGCGGAGCAGCGCGCGCTCGAGGCGCGGCCAGTTCTCAACCTGGGTGTCGCCGAGCGTGCCGCGGACGCCTGCGAGGAAGTCCTCGCGGAGCTTCTTCTTCTCGGCGGTCCAGGCGACCAGCGGCTCGCTGATGAGCTCGATCACGCGCTCGGCGTTCGCGCCGGCGGCGATGTCCTTGAACGAAGCCATCTTGGAGCGCACGCCATCGGCGGCGGTGGTGAAGTTCGCGTCGTAGTCCTGCAGCAGCACCTCGAGCACGGGGCGCTGCCACTCCTCGAGCGACAGTGCGTCGACGAAGATCGGAAGGTCGCGCGGCAGGAAGTCAGGCGTGAACATCGACGCCATGCCGCTCCGGCCGCCGAACTGCGCCTCAGCCGTCGGCGTGCCCGTGAGGGCGCAACCAACCGCGATCGCGGTCACGGCCAGTCGGGTGCGGATGGATGGAAGGGTCAGGCAACGGATCAGGCTGGTCACGGTCAATCTCCTATGGCGGGGGTTGGTCCGATGTTCAGTTCGCCCAGACTTGGGTCGACGCGCGGCGGAACGGGGATTGTTCCATCGAATCGCAAGCCGCGTTGCCGATTTGGAATGGGAAGAACGAACTCGTCGCGAATCTGATGCAGCAG
>CAIXEV010000681.1 GCA_903918555.1 uncultured bacterium
CAGCATCAAGGACGCCATCCCGCGTGGCAAGGTCAAGAAGGGCGAGGTGTACGACGCCGTCGTGGTGCGCACGCGCCGCGGCGTGCGCCGGCCGGACGGCTCGCTCATCAAGTTCGACGGCAACGCTGCGGTGCTGTTGTCGAGCAAGCTCGAACCGATCGGTACGCGCATCTTCGGGCCTGTGACCCGTGAGCTGCGTACCGCCCAATTCATGAAGATCATCTCGCTGGCACCGGAAGTGCTCTGAGGCGCGCCATGAGGAAGATCCGCAAAGGTGACAACGTCATCGTCATTTCAGGCCGCGACAAGGGTCGCAAGGGTGCGGTCGTGTCCGTGCTCGACGACGGCAAGCTGATCGTGGAGAACATCAACCGGGTGAAGCGCCACACGCGCGGCAATCCGCAACAGAACAAGGCCGGCGGCATCATCGAGAAGGAAGCCCCGCTGCACGCCTCGAAGGTCGCGCTGTTCAACCCCGCCACGCAGAAGGCCGACCGTGTCGGCATCAAGGCGCTGGCGGACGGCAAGCGCGTGCGTTTCTTCAAGTCCAACGGAGAAGTCGTCGACGCCTGAGGCGTCGCGACACGGGTACCTGCACATGGCAAGGCTACAACAGTACTACCGCGACACCGTCGTCCCGCAACTGCGCAAGGACCTCGGCATCACCAACGCGATGGAAGTGCCGAAGATCACCAAGATCACGGTCAACATGGGCGTCGGCGAGGCGGTCGCAGACAAGAAGGTCGTCGAGGCGGCGGCAGGCGATCTTGCGAAGATCACCGGCCAGAAGCCCGTGATGTGCCAGTCGCGCAAGTCCATCGCCTCCTTCAAGCTGCGCGAAGGCCTCGCGATCGGCTGCAAGGTGACGCTGCGCGGCCCCCGCATGTACGAGTTCCTCGACCGCTTGATCTCGGTCGCGATGCCCCGTATCCGTGACTTCCGCGGTGTCTCGGCCAGGTCCTTCGATGGCCGCGGCAACTACAACATGGGCGTCAAGGAACAGATCATCTTCCCGGAGATCCAGTACGACCAGATCGACCAGCTCCGGGGCATGGATATCACCATCACCACCACGGCGAAGGACGACAAGGCGGGACGGGCTCTGCTCGAAGCCTTCAGTTTCCCCTTCCGCAAGTAACAGGGCATACAAGAACATGGCCAAGACCAGCATGGTCGAACGCGAGAAGCGTCGCACCGCGACCGCGAAGAAGTACGCTGCCAAGCGCGCCGCCCTGAAGACGGCGATCAGCAGCCCGAAGTCCTCAGCGGAAGAGCGCGCTGCCGCGGTCGCGTCGCTGCAGAAGTTGCCGCGTGACGCGAGCCCGAGCCGTGGCCGTCGTCGCTGCGCCATCACCGGCCGGCCGCGCGGCGTATACCGCAAGTTCGGCCTGGCACGCGTGAAGATCCGCGAGGCCGTGAACCGGGGCGAGCTCCCCGGCGTGTCCAAGGCGAGCTGGTAGGAGCGCACGCCACATGAGCATGACCGATCCCATCGCCGACCTGTTGACCCGCATCCGCAACGCGCAGCTCGCTCGTAAGAGCGAGGTGAGCCTCGGTTCGTCGCGTCTGAAGCAGGCGGTCGTCAAGGTCCTGAAGGACGAGGGCTATGTCGCCGACTTCCGCGTCGCCGCGGACGGGGCCAAGAGCACCCTCACCATCGCCCTCAAGTATTACGAAGGCCGCCCGGTCATCGACCGCCTCGAGCGTGTGTCGCGGCCCGGTCTGCGCATCTACCGCGGCAAGGACGAACTTCCGAAGGTGCAGAGCGGCATGGGCACCGTGATCGTCTCGACCCCGAAGGGCGTGATGACCGACAAGCAGGCGCGGGCGATCGGCCAGGGCGGCGAAGTCCTGTGCATCGTGGCCTGACGCAGCCGACCGGAGAACCAGAATGAGCCGTGTAGCCAAGCAACCCGTTCCGCTGCCCCAGGGCGTGACGGCCACCATCACCGACGAACTCGTCACCGTGAAGGGCGCCAAGGGCAGCCTGAACGTGGCGCTCACCGGGGGCGTGAAGGTCGTGCAGGCCGAGAAGCAGCTCGAACTGCGATACGACGCCAGCAACCGCATGCAGGCCGGAGCGGTGCGCGCGCATCTCGCCAACGTCGTGACCGGCGTGAGCAAGGGCTACGAGCGCAAGCTCGAGCTCGTGGGCGTCGGCTACCGTGCGGCGGTGCAGGGCAAGAC
>CAIXEV010000682.1 GCA_903918555.1 uncultured bacterium
CACGCGCTTTTGCAGGCGGGAGCGATCGACGTCGGCAATGAGGCAGGTGCCGCCGGCCATGGTGACGGCGAGAGGCTGCGCGCCGCCCATGCCGCCGCAGCCGCCAGTGACGCACAGGCGACCGGCAAGCGAGCCGCCGAAATGCTGGCGGCCGACCTCGGCGAACGTCTCGTAGGTGCCCTGCAAGATACCCTGCGTGCCGATGTAGATCCACGAGCCGGCGGTCATCTGGCCGAACATCATCAGGCCCTTCGCCGCGAGCTCGTCGAACTTCGCCTGCGTGGCCCAGTGCGGCACGAGGTTCGAGTTCGCGATGAGGACGCGCGGCGAATCCTTCGTGGTGCGCACGATGCCGACGGGCTTGCCGCTCTGGACGAGCAGCGTCTCGTCGGGCGCGAGGCTCTTCAAACTCGCGATGATCGCGTCGAAGCACTCCCAGTTGCGCGCAGCCTGGCCGCGGCCGCCGTACACGACGAGGTTCTCGGGGCGCTCGGCGACCTCGGGGTCGAGGTTGTTCATCAGCATGCGCATGGCGGCCTCGGCCGCCCACGACTTGCAGGTGAGCGTGTTGCCGCGCGGAGCACGGATCACGCGGGCGGGAGCGTCGACATGCGATTGCTGCGTCGTCATGCGACGAGTGTAGCCAAGACCGCCGCGCGGCTCAGCGAGGGGAAAATCCGCCGTGCGCGATCAACCCCTCGATCGCGCGGATATCGGGCGACAGCACGCGGTCCTTCGCGAGCTTGGGCACCACGCCGCGCACCGCCGCGTGCGCCTTCTCGACGCCCGCGCCCGACTTGAGCGGCCGGTGCGCCTCGACCGCCTCGGCCATCACGAGCATCTCGATCGCGACCACGCTTCGTGCAAGCGCAACGCTGCGCGTCGCCTTGAGCGCGCTCGTCGCGCCGAAACTGTTGTAGTCCTCGATCCCGGCGCTCGTCGGGATGTTGGTCACGCTCGCGGGCATGGCGTTGCCCGCGAGTTCGTTCACGCACGCCGCCGCCGCGTACTGCGCGATCATCAGGCCGCTCTCGAGGCCAGGATCCTTCGCGAGATACGGCTTGTGCGCGACGAACTGGTCGAAGCCCGACACCACCCAGAAGGTGCGGCGCTCGCTGATTCCCGCGACATGGCTGCACGCGACGGCGAGGAGGTCGAGGGCGATCGCAAGCGGCATGCCGTGGAAGTTGCCGCCAGAAACGATGTCGCCGCGGATTGGGTCGCCCGCGCCCGCGCCCGCGCCCGCGGCGTCGCCTGCGAAGACGAGCGGATTGTCGGTCACCGCGCCCAGCTCGCGCTCGACCGCGCCTTCGACAAAGCGGAACGCATCGAGCGCGGCGCCGAGCACCTGCGGCATCGCGCGCAGCGAGTAGGGGTCCTGCACGCGCGGGTCGTTCTCCGCATGCGAACGCACGATCTCGCTGCCCGACAACAGTCCGCGCAGCCGCGTCGCGACCTCGATCTGCCCGGGCTGCCGGCGAATCTCATGGATTCGCGCGTCGAGGAACGCATCGGTCGCCTTCGCGGCGTCGATCGCCATCGCGGCGGCTGCGAGCGCGGCGTCGAACACGCAGCGGAAATCGTGGCAAAGCAGCGCGCCCGTCGCGCACATCAGGTGCGTGCCGTTGAGAAGCGCGAGGCCTTCCTTCTCCTCGAGATCGCACCCGCCGAACCCGAGGCTCTTGAGCACCCACGCCGAGGGCTCGACGCGCCCGCGGTGCCAGCACTCGCCCTCGCCGAGCACGACGAGCGCCGCATGCGCGAGCGGCGCGAGGTCGCCCGACGCGCCGACCGAACCGCGCGACGGGATCGCAGGGTCGACATGCTCGTTGAGCAGCGTGATGATCCGCTCGAGCGACTCGACGCGCACGCCCGACGCGCCGCGCGCGAGGCTCGCCGCGAGCGTGAGCATGAGCGCACGCGAGGTCTCGCGCGGCAGGTACTCGCCGACGCCGCAGGCGTGCGAGCGGATGATGTTCTTCTGAAGGTCGCGCGCGCGGTCGCGGTCGATGCGCACGCGCGAGAGGCTGCCGAAACCCGTGTTGAGCCCGTAGACGGCGCGGTCGCCCGCCAGTGCGGCGGTGACGACGGCGCGCGATGCCGCCACGCGTTCGCGCGCAGCGGGAGCGAGCTCCACCCGCACCGGGGCGTTGAGCGTCGTGCGCGCCACGCGCACGAGGTCGTCGATGGACAGCGGCGAGCCATCGAGGACGACTGGGGCGCTGGAGGCGGGAGTGGAGATCGGGTGATGCGGGGTCGGCGCGGCCATCGAGGCGGGGAATATACGAGGAACGAGCGCACGCTCGGAGCGGTTCTGCTTGCGGCGCGCGGCTCTTTCGCGCACACTGCGGTCATGGATCCCTCCACCCGACGCGTCATCGTGCTGTGCCTCGCCATCGCCCTCGCGGCGGTGGTGTTCGCGGCGGTCGAGCCGGCTCTGGAAAGCGTCCGCGGCATTCCCGGCCCGACGATCGCCGACAGCAGCCGGCCGTTCCTCGCGATTTTCGCGACGCTCGCGGCCTTCGCGGCCACGACGGCGCTGGCCGCGTTCATCGCGCGCAAGGTCAACTCGGTGGTCGCGCTCTTCGTCCTCGGTTGCGGCATCGGCATGCTGTCGATGCGCACGGGCGCCGTGCGCGACCTCGTCTTCGGCGAATCGAGCCTCAAGCTCGCGGCGGTCGAGTGCCTCGTGTGGACCGCGCTCCTCGCGGCCGCATGCCATCTGATCTTCCGCTTCGGCGGACGCCTGCCCGACATTCCCGAGACGCACGAGGACGACATCGACTCGCCCGTCGGACGCAGCGCGCGGCTCTCGTGGCTCGCGGGCGTCGCGGGCGTGGTGGCCGCGTGGTTCGCCGCGGTGACGCTGACCAAGGGGCAGGCGGTCGGCGCCGCGGTGCTCGGCGGATTCGTCACGGGCGCCCTTGGCCGCATCCTCGCGCCGCGCACGACGCCGGTCTATCTCGCGGTCGCACCGATGGCGGTCTTCGCGGTCGTCTACGCCTTCATGGCGTTCACGGTGCAGGGCGATCTCGCCACCGATCTCGTGCAAGGCGGATTCCCGCGGCTTCTGCGCATCATGCCGCTCGACATGGCTGCGGGCGCGCTCGCGGGCACCTCGCTCGGATTCGGCTTCATGCGCAGCTTCGCCGAGCCGAAGACAGCCTGATCGCGGTCAATCGCACGAGCCGCTACGCTGCGCAGCCTTCACGCTGCGAACCTTCTCATGTCTACCGCCACCACCAAGCCGCTTTCGCTTCTCGTCACCGGAACCATCGGCATCGACACCGTCGAGACGCCCACCGCGCGCGCCGAGCGCGTGCTTGGCGGAAGCGCCGCGTACTTCGCGGCCGCGGCGAGCCGGCTCGCGCCCGTGCGGCTCGTCGGCGTGGTCGGTGACGACCTGCCCGCGCATCACCGCACGATCCTCGAGGGCCTGAAGGGCGTCGACCTCGGCGGCCTCGAGACGCGCAACGGCGGCAAGACCTTCGCGTGGGGCGGCAAGTACCTGCTCAACCTCAACGAACGCGAGACGCTCTTCACCGAGCTCGGCGTCGTCGCCGACGCGCCGCCGCAGGTGCCCGCGTCGTTCGCCGACAGCGAACTCGTCTTCCTCGGCAACACCCACCCCGCGGTCCAGGCGGGGCTCCTCGAGCAGGTGAGCGGGCGCAAGCTCGTCGTCGCCGACACGATGGACCTCTGGATCAACATCGCGCACGACGACCTCGTGCATCTCCTCTCGAAGGTCGACGGCATCGTGCTCAACGATTCCGAGGCCGCGCAGCTGACGGGCGTCCGCAACGCGATCACCGCGGGGCGCCGCATCCTCGGCTACGGCCCGCAGTTCGCGGTGGTGAAGAAGGGCGAGCACGGCGCGGTGCTCGTCCACCGCGACGGCGTCGCGGTCGTGCCTGCTTTCCCGGCCGAGGAAGACATGGTGGTCGATCCGACCGGCGCCGGCGACACCTTCGCCGGCGGCTTCATGGCGCACCTCGCGCGCACGGGCCGCACCGACTTCGAGACCCTGCAGACCGCGCTCTCGTGGGGCACGGTGATGGCGAGCTTCACGATCGGCGCCTTCAGCCTCGACGGCGTGGCGCGTGCCTCGGCCGACCAGCTTGCCGAGCGCTACAGCCGCTTCGCGCGCCACGCGCGGGTTTGAACGGCTAATCTGTCGGGATGCCACGAATCGATTCTTCGGTGCGCTTCGCCGCCGCGGCCACGCTGTCGCTTGCGGGGTTCGCGGGACTCGTCTCCGCGCAGACCTACACGCCGCTCAAGGACATCCCCGGCTCGAACCTCATGCGCCGCATGCAGAGCGCGATGACGGGCGTCGGCCAGGGCGGCGACATCGGCAGCGCGAGCTGGGACATCGAAGGCAACCGCCTGTGGATCGACGGACTCGAAGGCAAGGCCGGCTGGCACACGCTCGACCTCGCGACCGGCGCCGTCGCGCCCGCAGAAGGCGAGCCGCCCGCGGCCGCCGCGGCGTCACGCACGCAGCGCGGCGATGGCGAGCGGCGCCCCGCGCGCGGCCGGCAGTTCACCACCGCCGAGAGCCCCGACGGCGCGTGGACCGCGGTCAGCGAGAACGGCAACCTCTACCTCGCGCCGCGCGAAGGCGAGCGCTTCGCCGTCACCACCGACGGCACGAGCGACATCAAGTACGGCCAGGCGTCGTGGGTCTACGGCGAGGAACTCGACCAGACCACCGCGATGTGGTGGAGCCCCGACTCGAAGTACCTCGCGTTCTACCGCTTCGACGAGTCGAAGGTGAAGGACTTCTACATCCTCGCCGGCTGGACCGAGACGAACACCCGCGTGATGAGCGAGGCGTACCCGAAGCCGGGCGCCGCGAATCCGACCGCGACGCTCCTCGTCTACGACCTCGAGACGAAGGCGACCGTCGAGGTCGACGGCTTCAGCGCGACCTCGGGCGCGACGCCGGACGCCGAGTACTACCTCTACAACATCCTCTGGACGCCCGATGGATCGGAGCTTCTCTACTCGCGCACGCCGCGGCGGCAGGATGTGCTCGATGTCCTCGCGGCGAACCCGAAGACGGGCGCGTCGCGCGTGGTCGTCACCGAGCGGCAGGACACCTGGCAGGAGAACCGCCCGCTCATGCGCTTCCTGAAGGACGGCAGGCGCTTCCTGTGGGAAACCGAGAAGACGGGCTTCAAGCACTACGAACTGCGTTCGCTCGACGGCTCGCTTCTCTCGACCGTGACGAACGGCGAGTGGCCCGTCGAGTCGATCGTGCTCGTCGACGAGGACGCGGGCGAACTCTGGTTCACCGCGTGGAGCGGGAAGGTCGCCGTGCAGCGGCAGCTGCATGTCGCCAGGCTCGACGGCAGCGAGTGCGTGCGCGTGACGGGCGAGGACTTCAACCACTCGAACCACCGCATCTCGCCGCGCGGCGACTTCGTGATCGCAACCGCCGAGACGACCGCGGTGCCGCAGCACACCGTGGTCTACGCCCGCAACGGCACGCGCGTCGCCACGCTCGCCGAGGGTTCGACCAAGGGCTTCGCCACCCACGGCCTCACGCCGAGCGAGCTCTTCACCTGCAAGGCCGCCGACGGCGAGACCGACCTCTACGGCCGCATCGCGTATCCGCCCGCGTTCGACCCGACGAAGAAGTACCCCGTCGTCGTCGACACCTACGGCGGCCCGTCGATCCGCCTCGTCACCGACCGCTTCGACGCGGGCGACCAGCGCACGGCGCTCGGCTTCATCCTCGTCACGGTCGACAACCGCGGCACGCCGGGGCGCGGCAAGAAGTTCGAGTCGGGCGCGTATCTCAAGCTCGGCCAGGTCGATGTCGACGACCAGGCCGCCGCGGTCACGCATCTCGCGGCCACGCGGCCGTTCGTCGACGGCACGCGCGTCGGCATCACGGGCCACAGCTACGGCGGCTTCATGGCCGCGATCGGCGTGATCCGCCGCGGCGATGTCTTCCACGCGGGCGTGGCGGGCGCGCCGCCGACCGACTGGCGGCAGTACGACACGATCTACACCGAGCGCTACATGCGCACGCCGCAGGAGAACCCCGAGGGCTACGACGCGGGCAGCTGCGTGAAGAACGCGGGCAAGCTGACGGGCAAGCTTCTCCTGCTCCACGGCATGATGGATGACAATGTCCACCCGAACAACACCTTCCAGCTCGCGAACGCGCTGCAGTCCGTGAACCGCCCGTTCTCGATGATGCTCTTCCCGAACTCCGACCACGGCATCTGGAGCCCCGCGGTCGAGAGCGTGAAGTGGTCGTTCTTCGTGGAGGCGCTGTCGCCCGAGACGCCGAGCTGGGGCAAGAAGGCGAAGTCCGATGGCGAGGGCGCCGAGGCGGCGCGCACGGAGGAGTCCGCGTCATGAAGCTTCCGCCCGATCGATCGCATGTCGCCACCGAGCAGCGCCACGAGGAGTCGGCGGCGCTCGATGAACTCGGCACGGCCGAACTCGTGACGCTGCTTGCGCGCGACCAGCGCCGCGCCGTCGCGGCGGTCGAACAGGCCTCGGACGCGATCGCGCGTTTCGCCGACGCGGTGGCGTCGTCGCTCGCGCGCGGCGGGCGGCTCGTCTACGCGGGCGCCGGCACGAGCGGGCGGCTTGGCGTTCTCGACGCGAGCGAGTGCCCGCCGACATTCCGCAGCGATCCCGCGCAGGTGGTCGGCATCATCGCGGGTGGCGACGGCGCGCTCCGGAAGTCGAGCGAAGGCCGCGAGGACGAAGAAGACGGCATCGCCGACGAGTTCGACCGCCTCGCGCTCGACGCGCGCGACTCGTTCCTCGGGATCGCCGCCGGCGGCACGACGCCGTACGCGCTCGGCGCGCTCAGGCTCGCGAAGTCGCGCGGCGCCGTGACCGGCTTCCTCACCTGCGCGCCGCACGCGGAGCCCGCGTTCTGCGACCACCGCATTGTGCTCGCGACGGGCGCCGAGATCCTGACGGGCTCGACGCGATTGAAGGCCGGCACCGCCACCAAGATCGCGCTCAACGCGATCACGACCGCCGCGTTCGTGCGGCTCGGCAAGACCTACGGAAACCTGATGGTCGATCTTGCGGCGACAAACGACAAGCTCGTCGACCGCGCGCTGCGGATCTACCGCGAGTTCTTCCCGCACGACACGCGCGAGCAGGCTTTCGCCCAGCTCGAGGCGGCGGGTGGCTTGCTCAAGATCGCGCTCGTGATGCGCGCCCGCAGCGAGACCCGCGCCGAAGCCGAACGCACGCTCGCCACGCACGGCGGGTCGCTCCGCCGCGCGATCGGGTGAGCGCGCACTCGAGCGCAACGCGCGAGCACAAACCGCCCGAGTCGCACGCGCCACGCTCGGGCTTCGCCCTCGAAAACGAACACGCGCCGCGATGACTCGCGGCGCGTGTGTGTTGTGCGTTGTTCACGCCAGAGGGAGCCGCCGCAGCGGCGACCGTTCCGAAAACGAACACACGCCGCGATTGCTCGCGGCGCGTGATTCGTTCTGCGTTGTTCACGCCAGAGGGAGCCGCCGCAGCGGCGACCGCTCAAAGACGGTCAGACGCTCTCGTTGAGACCCTTCATCGCGCGGATGCGGACCTTGCGGCTCGCGGGCTTCGCCTTGATGGTGATCTCTTCGCCGGTGAAGGGGTTCTTGCCCTTGCGCGCCTTGGTGGCGGGCTTGATCGCGGTGCGCATCTTCGCGAGACCGAAGAGGTTGAAGGTGCCGCAGCCCTTCTTGCCGAGGTCAGCCTTGAGCATCTCGGTCATGGTGTCGAAGACCGACACGACCTGCTTGCGCGAGAGACCGGTGACGGCGGCGATGTCCTTGTAGATGGAGCCCTTGGTGCGGACCTTGGAAGCGGGGGTGATCTTGATCTTGCTGGCCATGGAGTGAGTCCTTTCGTGGCTGAACTGACAGGCTCCCTGCCTGTCGTATTCACGGAAAATAAAGGGGTCGGACGTTGCTGACAAGGGCTGACGCCACCGAAAAGTGCGAAAATCCCGATGTTTTTCGCTCTCTCACCAAAAACCCCTGATTTTCCCGATGAAAGCGACCTGCGGACAGCTCTCGTCGTCCGAGGCCATCTTTCGCGGCTCGATCACTCGTCGTCATCGCCGAGGAACGCGGAAGGCTTGCGCGGCGCGGGTCGCGTCTCGCGGGGCTCGAGCCCGAATGCCGGTCCGCCCGTCGTCGGAAACGCGAGCGTCGGATTGGGCGCGGTTGTCCTCGCGACACGCTGCATCGAGACGCGGAAGTTCCCGATCGGCAGGGTGATGCCGTCCTCGAGGCGCTTTCGGTACCAGCGCTTTCCTTCGAAGAGGATGCCCGCCGTGCTGCCTGCATCGACCAGGGACCAGTACTCGGTGCCCCGCGCCAGGACGGCGTGGATCGGGTCGACCGAGGCGTCGCAGATCTGGAGATCGACCGCGTTCGAGCGGCCGATGCTCAGCCGCGGCGCGCCGCTCCCGCGGGTGGCGGCAAGGCCGGTGAGGTCCGCGCAGAGGTGGACGACGCCGTGGCTGTCGGTGATGACCAGGACTTCGGAGACCGTGGAAGGCTCGGTGGCGGCCAGATCCTCGACCGCGAGCCGGACGAGGCGCGCGGGCTTCCCGCTTGGCGAGGCGTCCGGCCGTGCGTCGATCCACTCGGGCTGCGCGCCAGCCGCTCCGGCAAGCCACACATAGACGGAACCGATCTTCACCCACGCGTCGGCTGAAAGCTGCGCGCAGCGCACGGGCCCGGTCTCGGTGTCGAGGCCGCCGATCGAACCTGCGTCGCACGCAAGCCAGCGGCCATTCGACTGGAAGACAAGCGCGTGGCGGCGGCTGACCGATGCGCTCTCGATCACGATGTCGCA
>CAIXEV010000683.1 GCA_903918555.1 uncultured bacterium
AGCGATCAAGTCCTCGTGGGAGGTGCAGCGTGAATCGATGCATCCTTTCGTCTCTCTCGCTTGCGGCCACACTGTTCGCGGGTGCCACGCTCGCCTTCGCGCATCCGCCCGAGGCGGGTGCTCAACTTCCGTCGCGCACATGGACCAACACGCGCACCGGTGAGCACATCGAAGGCTCGTTCCTCGCGGCGCGTGCAGGCAAGATCGCGCTCGAAACTTTGACCGGTGATATTGCCTCGATCGCGCTCGCGGATCTCGCGGGCGAAGACCGCGCGTTCGCTGACGCGCGCATCGCAGAGATTCGCGCGATCAACGAGTCGCGTGTTGAACAGGCGACGACGGCCGCGAAGCCTGCACAGGCCGAGGTCTTCGACAAGTTCGCGCCCTTCGTGAAGACGCGCTTCGACGACCGCTGGCTCTACGTCGAGTCGGACGGGCTTCCGCATGCGCCGCTCGAGATGCCCATGATGGTCGGCATCACCGCGTGGCAGCAGCAGGTGCCGCTGCCGCAGAACTACACGGGCGCGAACGCGTGGCAGATCCCGCTCAAGCCCGAGCTCGCCGACAAGCCGGTCCTCGGCCAGTCGAACCTCATGAAGGGCGCCGTCGCGCTCGCTGCGAACGGCATCCCGATCTTCAACGCGCTCAACAACCGCGGCGTCGACAGCTTCTCGATCGGCGAACTCGACGAGTTCGGCGGCCACTGCGGTCGCGCCGACGACTACCACTATCACGCTGCGCCGCTCGCGATCGAGAAGGTCGTCGGCAAGGGCAAGCCCATCGCGTACGCGCTCGACGGCTTCCCGATCTACGGGCTGTTCGATCCGAAGGCGAAGAAGGGCGACGACCTCGCGTGTCCGTGCGGTTCGAACGAGCCGCTTGACGAAATCAACGGCCACTTCTGCGAAGTGCCGAAGGGCGAGGGGTTCGGCGGCGGCACGCGCTCGTACCACTATCACGCGTCGAAGACCTTCCCGTACATCAACGGCGGTCTGCGCGGCAAGGCCGAGCTTTCGGGCCCGGGCCCCGAGAACGAGGTCGTGCCGCAGGCGCACGCGAATCCGTTGCGGCCCGCGCTGCAGGCGTTGCGCGGCGCGAAGATCACGGGCTTCGAGTCGACCGGGCCCAACGCGTGGAGCCTGCGCTACGAGGTTGGCGGCAAGGCGTCGTTCGTCAACTACCGCGTCGTCGAGGGCGGCAAGGCGCTCTTCGAGTTCGTCGGCGCAGATGGGTCGAAGCGCGAGGAGGAGTACACGCCGCGCGCACGCGGCGGTCAGGACGGCGCGCCGCGCGGCGGTGGCCGCGGGCAGGGTGGTCAAGGCGGAGGCCGCGGACAGGGCGCTGGTCGTGAAGGCCAGGGCGGAGGCGGCGGGGGCGGCGCTCCGCGAGGCGAGAATCGCCCGAAGCGCGAGGCGCCCGCTGCATCGGGCTTCAGCCTGAGTTGCGACGGCGTCGGCGACGATCGTATGCTTCGCGCGCGCCACACCTGCGACGGCGACTCGGTCATGCCCGGCTTCAGCTGGGCGAATCTCCCGAAGGACACGAAGAGCCTCGCGCTCACGATCCACCACATCACGCCTGACGACACCGAGCGCGTGTATCTCGTGCTCTACGGCATTCCCGCCGATGCGAAGGCGCTTGCCGAAGCTGAGCGCACGATCGGGCGCTTCGGCCAGAACAATGTGAATCGCCGCGCCGAGTACGCGCCGCCTTGCTCGCAGGGGCCGGGCGAGAAGACCTACATCGCGACGCTCTACGCGCTTTCCGCCGAGCCGAAGCTCGAGGCAGGCGCAGGCGTCACGCGTGAGGCGCTGCTCGACGCGATGAAGCCGATCACGCTCGGAAGCGCGTCGGTCGAGCTGAAGTATGCGCGACCTGAAGGTGCGACGCAGCCGCCGCGCGGTGGCGGGGAAGGTCAGGGCCAGCGTCGTGGCGGTGGCCGTCGCGGTCAGCAGCAAGACGGCGCTCCGCCGCAGGGCGAGCGACCGCAGGAAGGCGACCGCGGTCTGCTCGAGCGCATGACCGCGTTCAAGACCGAAGTGCCCGCGACCGACTTCGACGCGATCCTCGTGCAGCCGACCGCGACGAGCATGACTGTCAGCGTGCGCGCGTCGAGCGATCGAATGGGCGCGATCGAGTTTTCGCGCGCTGGCTCCGCGAAGAGCGAGATGAGCCCGAAGGTCGCGATGAAGGCGGGCAAGCCCGCGAGTTTCACGCTGACCGGGCTCGCCGCGAACGCCGACTACACCTATCGCTTCGTCTCGTGGACCAAGGAGGGCGACGAGCCGAAGCGCGGCGACGAGCGGCGCTTTCGCACGCCGCGCGCGGCTGGTAGTCCATTCGCCTTCGTCATCCAGGCCGACTCGCACCTTGATCAAGGCGTCACGCCGAAGGTCTACGAGCAGACGCTCGCCAACATGGTCGCCGCGAAGCCCGACTTCCTCGTCGATCTCGGCGACACCTTCATGACCGACAAGCGCGGGCAGGACTACGAGCGCTCGCTGCCGCAGTACGACGCACAGCGCTACTACTTCGGCCTCGCGTGCCATTCGATGCCGCTGTTCATGGTGCTTGGCAACCACGATGGCGAAAAGGGCGATGTCGGCCGCGGCATCGCGGAGTGGTCGTACAACGAGCGAACCTCGCGCTTCCCCGCGCCCGTCATCGATGGAACGATGTTCACGGGCGCGACCGCGATGAAGGACGGGCGTGGCGCCAACTACTACGCATTCGAATGGGGCGATGCGCTGGTCGTCGTGCTCGACCCGTTCTGGCCGACGACCGAGCGCAGCCGCGGTGGCGGCGGTGGTGCGCGCGGCGGTGAAGGCGGCGGCGACGGCCCTCGCGGCGGCGGCGCAGGCGGCGGCCCGAATGTCGAGAAGCTCGCGCCTGTCGACTCGAGCTGGTCGCGTACGCTCGGCCGTGCGCAGTACGACTGGCTCGCAGAGACGCTCGCGAAGTCGAAGGCGAAGCAGAAGTTCGTCTTCATCCACCACCTCGTCGGCGGCATCGGCGGCCAGGCCGCGCGCGGCGGCGTCGAGAGCGCGCCGTTCTTCGAGTGGGGCGGCAAGAACGCCGACGGCAGCAGCGGCTTCGCGGCGAAGCGACCGGGCTGGCCGATGCCGATCCATGATCTCCTCGTGAAGAACGGCGTGACCGGTGTCTTCCATGGCCACGACCACCTCTATGTGCACTCGACGCTCGACGGCATCCACTACCAGTGCGTGCCGCAGCCCGGCAACCTCGCGGGCAACACGCGCAGCGCCGAGGAGTACGGCTACGCCTCGGGCACGCTGCACGGAAGCCCCGGCCACCTGCGCGTCAGCATGGCGGCCGATGGAACGGCGAAGGTGGAGTTCGTGCGCACGGCGATCGCCGACGGCGATGCCGCGGCGGGTGGCGGCCGCGGACGGCGCGGCGGTCAGGGAGGTCTGGCCGCCAAGCCCGAAGCCAACGGCGCGATCGTCGATTCCTACGAAATCAAGCCGCGCGCGCAGAGCGCGGAAAAGAAGTGAGCAACACCATGAAGCCTTCGCTCGCCATCGTCGCTCCGCTCGTCATCCTCGGCTCGCTGTCGCTCGCGATGCAGGACGCGCCGCGCAAGCAGGGCGGCGGCAAGCAGCGCAAGCCGACGCAGGACGGCATCGTCAAGCCGGCGATGACCGACACCATCAAGGCGAACATGTACGCCGACAACTGGTTCGCGATGTACATCAACGGCAAGCTCGTCGCCGTCGATTCGATCGACTTCCTGCCGCACAATGTGGTGTCGATCGACATGCTGCCCGAATACCCGATGACGATCGCGGTGCTCGCGAAGGACAACGCCGATCCGAAGACAGGCTGCGAGTACGGCCGCGCGATCGGCGACGGTGGCTTCATCCTCAAGTTTGCCGACGGCACCGTCACCGACGCGTCGTGGAAGGCGAAGTGCGTGTTCCACGGGCCGATCGGCGGCGATACCGCGAACCCGGCCGTGCGTACCGAGGAACTGCCCGAGCGCTGGTTCGCCGTCGACTTCGACGACTCGGCGTGGAGCAACGCGACCGAGTACGCGCAGGACCGCATCGACCCGAAGCAGCCGTACTTCGAGCACGACTTCAAGGGCGCGAAGTGGATCTGGACCGCAGACCTCGACCTCGACAACACGGTGATCCTGCGGAAGAAGGTCGAGAAGCCCGACGCCAAGCGCCGCTGGACGACCAAGCCCGACCTCGACGCGTCCTGCGCGCCGGCGGTGCGTTGAGCCTGAATCCCGCTGCTTTGCGGAATCGGCGGCTCGGGTACCCTCCACGCCCTATGGGCACGCACTCGTTCCAGGCTCCAAAGGGCACCCGCGACTTCTATCCCGCCGACCTCGCGGTCCGGCGGCATATCGAAGCCGCGTGGCGCTCCGCCTCCGTCGACTGCGGCTTCGACGAGGTCGACGGCCCGACCTTCGAGCACCTCGAGCTCTACACCGCGAAGTCGGGCGAAGGGATCGTCAACGAGCTCTTCTCGTTCCGCCGCGCGGGCGGCGAGAGCGACTACGCGCTGCGGCCCGAGTTCACGCCGACGGTCGCGCGCATGATCGCGGCGCACGCCGGTTCGCTGCCGATTCCCGTGAAGTGGTTCGCGATTCCCTCGATGTTCCGCGCCGAGCGTCCGCAGCGCGGCCGCCTGCGCGAGTTCTTCCAGTGGAACATCGACACCGTCGGCGCCGAAGGTGCGCCACACGATCTTGATGTAATCGCCTGCGGCATCCTCGCGCTCGAGCGCCTCGGCCTCACGCCGCGCGACATCCAGGTGCGCATCTCGCACCGCGCAGCGATCGCGCGCATGCTCGCGGCCCTCGGCGTCCCCGCCGACAAGACCGCCGACGCGATGACGCTCCTCGACCGGCGCGACAAGCTCAAGCCCGAGGAGTTCGCGCAGCGCGCGGGCGCGCTCGGGCTCTCGGCCGACGGCATCGCGCGCTTCGACATCGCCGCGCGCGCCACGCAGTCGCTCGCCGCGCCGCTCGCGGACCTCGCCGCGAAGATCGGGATTTCCGCCGACGAATTCGCGGCGCTCGACGAACTGCGCGCCCACGCCGCCCGCCTCGGCATCCTCGAGTGGTGCTCCGTCGACATCGGCATCGTGCGCGGCCTCGCCTACTACACGGGCACCGTGTTCGAGTTCCACGAGATCTCCGGCGCCGAGCGCGCGCTCGCCGGCGGCGGCCGCTACGACGGCCTGGTTGAACTCTTCGGCGGCCCGAAGATGCCCGCCTGCGGCCTCGGCATGGGCGATGTCGTCCTCGCCAACGCGCTGCGCGACCGCAAGCTCCTGCCCGATGACGGCGCGACGCTCCTTCCGCGCCCCGATGTCTTCGTGATCTCCGCCGGCGGCGAGGCGGCCGAGGTCGAGCTTCCGCGGCTCGTCATGGTGCTCCGCCGCGCGGGGCTCCATGTGCGCACGAGCTCGAAGACGACGCGCAATGTCGGCAAGCTCCTCGGCGACGCCGGCAAGGCTCGCGCGCGCCAGGCGCTGATCCTCGGCGCCGAGCTCGCCGACGGACATGTCGCGCTCAAGGACCTCGATTCGGGCGCGCAGCGCACGATCGCGCTCGCCGAGGCCGTCGCGGTCCTCCGCGGCCCGCTCGGCGCCTGACCGCACGCGCCTCTTCTTGGACCTGCCCGCGCAACCGTACGAGTCCTGCGAGGACGGTGCGGTATGTGGGGTCGTTCCGCTTCGGAACGCGTGGGACTGATCCGGCGAATTGCATCGGTCGATTCAGCCGTGGCTCGGAGGCGGACTCCGTGCCATCCGCGCTGTTTCGGAGGCTTCGATGCCATTCGGCCTGTTTCGCCCGACACTCTCACCCGTGCTTGCCGACTTCGGCGCAAGCGGGGTGAAGCTGCTGCAGCTGTCGTCGGGCGACAGCCCCCGCGTGTTCGCGGCGGCATCCATCGACTTCGACGAGGCGACGCGCGCGCGTCCGCTCGAGGCTCGCCTCACGCATGTCGCGGCGCGGCTTCTCGACACGCTCCGAACGGGCGGATTCCGCGGCCGCCGCGTGGTCGTGGCGCCGTTCACGCAGCACACGCTCGTCCAGCATGTCGCCGTGCCCGCGTCCGACGCCGCGTGCGCCGAACAGCTCGTCTGCGCGCGCATCGCCATCTCGCTCGGCTGCGACCCCGCCGAACTCATCGTCCGCACCAGCAAGGTGACGGAGACCATGCGCGACGGCGAACCGCGCGTGGAGACGATCGCGTTCGCGATGGCGCGGCAGGATGTCATGCGGTATGTCGAGCTCTTTCGCCGCGCCGGCCTTGCGGTCGTGGGCGTGCACTCGGGAATCGCAGCGATGGTGCATGCGTTCGATGGCGACGCGATGCGCACCGACGCGACGCGCGCCACGATGTACGCCGATCTCGGCGATGGCGGCACGAAGGTCGCGATCTGCCACGGCCCGCAGCTCGTCTTCGCGAAGTCGATCCCGTTCGCGGGCCGCAGCCTCGACGCGCGGCTGGCGGCTGCGCATGGCGGCGGGCTTGCGGAGACGCGGCAGACGCGCATGACGGCGGGGCTTCTCTCATGGCGTTCGCCGGAGCCGCCCGAGCTGACCGCAGCGCCCGCGCTCGCGACGGTTGCCTCCGGGCCGCGCCACGCCCCGGCGATCGCGACGCGCGAAGCGATCGAGGCGGTCGAGGCCTTGGCCGACGAACTCAGCATGTGCATGCGCTACCACGGCGCGCTCTTCCCCGATCACCCGATCTCCCGCGTGGTGTTCGTGGGCGGCGAGACGCGCGACCGCGGGCTCTGTCAGGCGCTGGCGCAGGCGCTGCAGCTTCCTGCGAAGGTCGGCGATCCGCTCGCGGCGCTGCTCGCGGGCGGCGCGACGGGCGGACTCCCTGAATCCACGAGCCCGCATCCCGGCTGGGCCGTCGCGTGCGGGCTGGCGAAGACACCGACGGATCTCTGAACTGGACACCGAACGATGAACCAAAGCGCCAGCTTCCTGCCAGAGGACTTCGTGGTCGAGACCCGCGAGCGCCGCACCGGCTTGCTCGCGGTGGTGCTCTTCCCGGTGATGATCCTCGCTGTATTCGCTGCGTTTCTCGTGACGAACCGCCAGTGGACCGAGGTGCGCGCGGCGCAGGCGTCGGTCGATCAGGAGACCGAGCGCGTGGCGCGGGAGATCTCCGAGATGAAGAGCCTCGAGAAGATCCGCGCCCAGATGGACGCGAAGGCGGAGCTCGCGCGCGGCCTGCTCGAGCCGGTTCCGCGCTCGGTGCTCCTCGCCGTGCTCACCAACACGATGCCGAGCAATGTGGCGCTCGCCTCGTTCGAGCTGCGGACCGAGCAGATCAAGCCGACGAAGAACGATGCGAAGAACGACGCGAAGAACGACGCGAAGGCCGATCCGAAGACGCGCAGCGCAAGGCCAGCGGCGGCGAAGCCCCGTTCCGGCGCAGCGGCGCCTGAGGCGACGCCCGAGCCCGTCCGCCGCCGCACGCACATCGTGCTCGTCGGCCTCGCGCCGAGCCTGCTCGAGGTGGGCCGCTGGATGACCGCGCTCGAGCGCGTCCCCGTCTTCGCGGCGGTGCGTCTCGAGCTCATGGAGGAGAAGGCGCTTGACGGTGTCAAGCTCAGCGAGTTCCGCATCGCGATCCGCATCGAGCCCGAGGCCGATCTGCGCGCGTGGGACGAGCTCGATGTCTTCCGCGAAGGCCGCCTGCCCGACGAGTTCGCCTCGAGCATCAGCGGCGTCGACGACGAGTCCCTGGAGGTCAAGCGATGAGTGCGTTCCAGCGTCGTCACTCCACGATCCTCGGTCGCGGGACGCTCGGTGTCGCGCTGCTCGCCGGGCTGCTCGCGGTTCCGCTTCTCGCGAACTACCTCGTTTTCGCGCCGCGAAACGACGAGATCACGGCCGCTCGGCGCGAGATCGAGGCCAAGCAGACGCGTCTCACCAGCCTGCGCGAGCTGACGGCGCGGATCGGCGACCTCGGCCGCGAGATCGACGCGCGTCGGTCGGAGCTCGCGCGGCTCGAGGAGCGCCTGCCTGAAAGCGAGGACCTCGACGGGCTGCTGAAGGAGATCACGCGCATCGCGCAGCGTTCGGATCTCGCGGTGCGCACCGTGAAGGGCGAGAAGCCCGTGGTCGCCGGCCCCGCGATGGAGATCCCGCTCTCGCTCGCGCTCGAGGGGGATTTCGGCGGGCTCTACGACTTCCTGCTCGCGCTCGAGTCGCTGCCGCGCATCACGCGCGTCCAGTCGATGAAGGTGAGCGCCCTCGGCGCCGACCCGCACAGGCCCGCGCCCGGAACAGGGTCCAAGGCCGCGCCCGGCGCGACCCCGCCGGGTGCCGCGATCCGCGCGGAGATCAGCCTGTCCGTCTACTTCAGCGCGCCCGTTGCCGATGCACAGAAACCCGCGAACACGAAGGGAGGCGCACGATGAGCCGCTTCGATCTCGATCGCGACGACTCCTGCGCGGACACCGCGGAGCCCGATCGCGGCTTGCTCCAGCCGATCGACGGTGAGTCGCACGAGCCCGCCGATCTCACGGTCGGCGGCCCGCGCCGTCGCCGTCGCATGGGCACGGGCGCGATGCTCTTCGTCGTCGTGGCGATCGCCGCGTTCGCCAGCCTCTGGTCGATGCGCGCGATCGGGCGCGCGAGCGCTGCGACCGGCGAGTCGTCGGAGGCTGGTCGCCTCGTCGAGTCGTACCTCAGCGAGCAGTCGAAGTCGCGCGGGCAGCCGAGCGCGCGCGAGCTCAGCGCAGCACCGCTTCCGGTGGGAAACGCCGAGGAACTGCAGGTTCCACGCGAGCGGCTGGCGCGCGATCCGTTCGCGGCGCCGTGGCGTGCGGCGCTGGTTTCCGATTCGCATGCGGGCGGAGAGTTCGCCTCGACCGGCAGCGGGGCTCCCGAGGTGTCCGACGCGGAGGCCCGCATCGCCGCGTGGGAGGCGCTCGTCGACGAAGGCGCCCGCGACTTCGTGGTCGGGTCGGTGCTCATCGCGCCGGATCCGAGGCAATCGATCGTGAGCTTGAATGGCGGCGTGTTCCGCGTGGGCGAGAGCGTGATGTTCCCCGACCGGCCGATCCGCTTCGAGATCAAGTCCGTCGAGTCGACGGCCATCACGCTCGCGGCGTTCAACACCGAACTCTCCCGCGAGCGCGTCGTGCGGCTCGTGATCCGCGACATGCACTGACCCGGCAGAGCCGCGGCCCGCGGCATGGAATCCAAGAATCCAATGGGACGCTTCGATCTCGACGAACTCTTCCGGCCGGCTCCGCGCGGCGACGCGCCCGCGTCCTCGCATGATCTCGGCCCCGCGCCTGCAGCCCGCGCCGACGCCGCTGCGACCGACACGCTCGAGGACATCTACGAACCCGCCGTGAAGGACCGCCGCTCGGGCGCGCAGCTCGAGGCGCTGCTGCTCGAGCGTGGCGTGGTGACCGCCGAGCAGATGCTCGCCGCGCATCGGCTTCACAAGCAGTCGCCCGGCCGCAGGCTCTGCGAGATCCTGAAGGAGCAGGGCGCCAACGAGCGCGCGGTGCAGCAGGCGATCGCGGAGCTCGCGCGCATGCCGTTCGAGGCGATCGACGCGAAGGCGCACGGCGCGTTCGACCGCGACGCGATCGCGAGGCTCGGCCTCGACCATTGCCGCGCGAACCTCGTGCTCCCGCTGCGGGTCGAGGGCGGCCGCATGCTCGTCGCCACCGCAAGCCCAGCCGATGTCTTCCTGCTCGACGATTTCCGCCGCAAGACGGGCATCTCCGCGGTGCGCCATGTGCTCGCGGCCGCCGGCGACATCCTCGCCGCGCTGCAGACGCTCACCGATGCCGAGGCGCGCCAGAACACCGACGAGATCGACCTCGAGGCGATCCTCGCGAATGTCGAGGAGGAGGATGTCGCGGTCGAGAAGGACGATGTGCTCGAGCGCGACATCGACGCCGAGGCGGAGAGCTCGCCGATCGTCCGTTATGTCAACCACATCATCCAGACCGCGCTCAAGGAGGGCGCGTCCGACATCCACATCGAGCCCGACGAGAAGGTGCTGAAGGTGCGCGCGCGCATCGACGGCGTGCTGTTCGAACTGATGACGCCGCCGCGCAAGATGCACGCGGCGCTCACGAGCCGCATCAAGATCATGGCGAACCTCGACATCGCCGAGCGGCGCCTTCCGCAGGACGGACGCATCCGCGCGACGGTGCTCGGACGCAAGCTCGACCTGCGCGTGTCGACGGTGCCGACGCCGAAGGGCGAGAAGACCGTGATGCGCATCCTCGACAGCCGCTCGATCAGCGTGCCGCTCGAGGATCTCGGCTTCAGTCCCGGCGCGCTCGCGACCTGGAGCCACGAGATCGAGAAGCCGCACGGCATCCTGCTCGTCACGGGTCCGACCGGCAGCGGCAAGACGACGACGCTCTACTCCTCGATCCGCCAAATGGATACGCGACGGATGAACATCTCGACCGTCGAGGATCCGATCGAGTACAACCTGCCCGGCATCACGCAGATCCAGACGCACGAGAAGATCGGCATGACCTTCGCGGTGGCGCTCAAGGCGCTCCTGCGCCAGGACCCGGATGTCGTGATGCTCGGCGAGATCCGCGACGCGGAGACCGCGACCACCGCGGTGCAGGCCGCGCTCACCGGCCACCTCGTGCTGTCGACCCTGCACACGAACGACGCGCCGGGCTCGATCACGCGCATGATCAACATCGGGATCGAGCCGTTCCTCGTCGGCGCCGCGCTGAACGGCGTGCTCGCGCAACGCCTCGTGCGGCGCATCTGCACGAAGTGCGCGGCGGAACGCCCCGTCTCCGCCGAAACGCGCGACCTGCTCGTCGCGCACGGCATCGACGCGCCGACGCTGCGAGTGGGGCAGGGTTGCCCCGCGTGCCGGCAGACGGGCTACGCGGGCCGGCTCGGCATCTACGAGATGCTCGTGCTCGACGACTTCCTGCGCGACCGCGTGGCGGCGAACCCGAATGTCGTCGAGTTCCGCAAGCTCTGCGTCGAGCGCGGCATGCGCACGCTGCGGCAGGACGGCCTCGACAAGGTGCGTCTCGGCCGCACGACCGTCGAGGAAGTGCTCGCGGCCACCGAGAGCGCGGGCTGACGGGCGCTACTTCGAGCGACGGTAGAAGTCGGTCGCCGTCTGCGCGAACGCCTCGACCGTGTAGCCGAAATCCTCGCGCAGCGCGGCCTCCCAGTCCTTGCCGCCCTTGATCGCACGGAGCCACGCGCCGAACTTCTGCGGCTGCTGGCGGATCATGAGCTCGACCACGACATAGCCGACCGCGTATCCGATCGCCTCGGGGCCGGGCCAGGTCCGGTCGCGGTAGCTGAGGCGCATCACCTGCGCGACGCTGCCGCCCTTGCGGATGAAGTCGAGCGCCTGCGGCCGCCGGCCCTTGTCGACGGGCGAACTCTTGAAGGTGATCGCGGCGATGTACTCGCTGAGCCCTTCGTTCGCCCAGTCGGGAAGCCGCGCGGGCGAGTGGTAGCGGTGCACGATGCCGTGCACGGCCTCGTGGATGAGCGTCGAGTCGAAGAGATCCTGGTCGTCGATCCAGAAGATGTTGACGAACACCTGTGGGCCGATCTGGTGGCAGAGACCGACGACGCCGGGCGGCGTCATCTGCCCGAACGCGGCCTGCTCGACGAGGCGGAACTTCTCCTGACTTGGTTGAAGCAGCACGACCGCCTTGCCCCAGAAGAGGTTGAGCCCCGGCGGAATGCCGAAGAGCTCGAGCACGGCCTCGTACATCGCGTCGAGGCTGCGCGCGCATTCCTTCACGGCCTCGGGCTTCGTCGCGGCGTAGAGCAGAAAGTACTTCGTCTCGACGGGAACGGCCTGCATGCCCGAGACGCGGCAGATCTCCTCGGCGCGCGCCTTCATGACGGCGACCGCGGCCTCCTGCTCGGCGCGCGTGGGGACGGGCCAGGGCTCGACGGCGCCGGCCT
>CAIXEV010000684.1 GCA_903918555.1 uncultured bacterium
GCACCGCGGCTGGTTCCAGCTGTCGCTGTTGCCCGCGATCGGCGCGACCGGCCATGCGCCGTTCAAGCGGCTCGTGACGCACGGCTTCATCGTCGACAAGGAAGGCCGCAAGATGTCGAAGTCGATCGGCAACACGATCGATGTCGAGGCGCTCCTCAAGGAGTTCGGCGCCGATGTCTGCCGATGGTGGGTCGCGGGCATCGACTACGAGAACGACATCCGCGCCGACAACGAGTTCTTCAAGGTCTCTGGCGAGAGCTACCGCAAGGTGCGCAACACGATCCGGTACCTGCTGTCGAACCTCGATGATTCCGCGGGGGGATTCGACGCATCCGAGACCGACTCGATCCTTTCGGGCATTGCGCCGACGAGCCTCGAGGCGTGGATGCTCGCGCAGGTCGCGTCGACGCAGGAGGCCGTGCGCCGCGCGGTCGCGGCGTGCAGTTTCCGCGAGGCGCAGCAGGCGATCTACACGCTGTGCAACGAGACGCTGTCGGCCGTCTACTGCGCCGCGACGAAGGACCGGCTCTACTGCGATTCGCCGAAGAGCTCGCGTCGCCGCGCCGCGCAGGCCGCGATGTACCGCGCCGCCGACACGATCTGCCGCATGCTTGCGCCGATCCTGCCGCACACGGCGGACGAGGCGTTCCGCGCGCTGACGCGCGACGAGAACGCGTGCGTGCATCTCGAGCACTACCGCACGCTTGCGAATGTGTGCGACACGCGCTGGAGCGAGGTGCTCGCGCTGCGCGAGATCGCGCACGCTGCGCTCGAGAAGGCGAAGGAGCGCGGCATCGAGAATCCGCTCGACGCCGGAATCGCGCTGCCCGTCGCGCATCACCACCTCGCCGAGTTCGCGGCCGACCTGCCGGATCTCTTCGGCGTGTCGCGCGTGGTCATGGCGAAGGACCAGAGCGTGGTCGAGGTGATCGATCTGCGCGGCGAGCCACGCTGCGACCGAAGCTGGAAGCGCGACGGCACGGTGCGCCAGCGTTCGGACGGCGGCATGCTGTCCGACCGCGACGCAGAGGCCGTGGGCGTGCGCTGAGCGCGGGAAGGACGGCGGCTGGCGACCGACCCGGAGGGGCGATGTCCGCGAGATATCGACCCCGCGTGGACGCGTCCCCGGGGCGGAATCCGCGCGGAATCGTACTTCGTGTGCGATTCCGAAGACTCTGTCGGGGCTCGACTTGACTCGCCGTTTGTTGGTGGCAGGTTGTTTATGTCCTGAGCCCGCCAAACGGGCTTCGCGGGGCGGAGAAATCGCGGGAGAGAGAGCGGGTTGCGGGTCGCGAGAGCGAGCCAACAACCCGTCCCGCTTCGGCCAGAGGCCGAGTGAAACGGGCATCGTGGCGTTCACGGCTTCTTCGGGAGCGGTGCACGGCCGGCGGGCCCCGTTTCGCTTTTTGGCCTCTGACGATCTCTCGGTGTGAAAGGGGCGCGGGTCACACCGCGTGGCGGATCATCGGAAGCCGCGGAAAGCTCCTGATGATCCGCCTTTCATTTTTCCACTCGCGCTCTTTGCGCATGGGGCTTTCTCGAACGCCGTTGTTCAAGTAGAGTCCTGAGCGATGGTTCCGCTCAACGACCTCGGATCGCTGCTCGACTCGGTCACCCCCATCGGCATGCAGATGCTGGCGGAGACAAGTCCCGATCTCGCGCGTGCGGCTGGCCGGCTCCATCCGCTCATCGTGCACTTCCCGATCGCGCTCGCGATGGTGGCTGTCGGCGCCGAGTGGTGGCGCAGCCTCACGCGGCAGCAGGGGATGTCGCCATTGACGCGGCCGCTCCTCTGGATCGCCGCGATCGCGGCGGTCTTCGCGACGGCGAGCGGTTGGATCAACGCAGCGCACGAGCACGACGGCGACATCTCGCGGACGCTCGACCTGCACCGCTGGATCGGGACGGGCACGACCGTCGCCCTGATCGCCGTCGCGTGGTGGTGTCAGGCGCTGACGGCGATCCTGATCCGCCCGAGCGCAGAGGCGATGGCGCAGCTCGGCTCGTTCCGCTGGGTCGCGCTCGTCGGCGCGATCGCGGTCAGCGTGACGGGCCATCTTGGCGGCGAACTCGTCTATGGGTCGGGCTACCTCACGAAGGTGCTCTTCCCGGCCGCGGCGGCCGAGAAGGAAGAAGTGCCTGCCGTCGAGGCTCCGGCCGTGCAGCAGGCCGCGATGTCGCCGGCCGACACCTATTTCGTCGAGAAGGTGCGTCCGATCCTGGAGGCCCACTGCTTCGAGTGCCACGGCACGCGCAAGCAGAAGGGCGGCCTGCGGATGGACTCGAAGTCGTGGCTCTTCAACGGCGAGGAGTCGGAGTGGACGGTGATCCCCGGAAACAGCACCGAGAGCGAGCTGCTCGCGCGCGTGATCCTGGATCGGGCCGACCCCGACGCGATGCCGCCGGAGGGCCCCGGGCTCACGCAGGATGAGATCGGCGTCCTCAAGAAGTGGATCGACGACGGC
>CAIXEV010000685.1 GCA_903918555.1 uncultured bacterium
CCGATGCGCGCTACATCCGCTCGGGCGCGACGATGCCGTAGAGCGAAAGTCCGTCGGCAAGCACCGCGCGCGCGACCGCGCAGAGACGCAGGCGCGTGAGGCGGACCGCGGCGTCGTCGGCCTTGAGCACCGGGCACGACTGGTAGAACGCGTTGAAGAGCTCGGCGAGCGTGCGGAGGTAGAGGCCGACGCGGTTCGTCTCGAGCGAGCGGCCGACATCGAGCACCATCTGCGGATAGCGCAGGATGTGGAGCGCGAGCGCGCGTTCGGCGGGCTCTGCGAGTGCGAACGGCGCGCGCGCGATCGCTTCGGCCGTTTCGCCCGACTTCGAGAGGATCGATGCGATGCGCGCGTGCGCATACTGGAGGTACGGTCCCGTGTCGCCTTCGAACGCGACCATGCGGTCGAGGTCGAAGACATAGTCCTTGGTGAGGTCGCCCGAGAGATCGGCGTACTTCACGGCGGCGATGCCGACCGCTGCGCCGATCGCGCGCAGCTCGCTCTCGGCGAGGCCGTGCGTGGGCGCGTTCGGGTCGGCGGCACGGCGCATGACTTCGGCCGCGCCGCGCTCGCACGCCTCGTCGAGCAGGTCCTTCAGCGTGAAGTTCTCGCCCGAGCGCGTCTTGAGCGGCTTCTTGTCTGCGCCGAGCACGGCGCCGAAGCCGAGGTGGACGAGTGTGGCCTCGGTGCCGTCCTTCGTCTTGCTCCAGCCGACGAGCCGCGCGGCGTCGAACACATCCTTGAAGTGGTCGCGCTGCCGCGCGTCGACGACATAGACGACGAGGTCGCCGTCGAGTTCGAATGTGCGGAAGCGCACGGCCGCGAGATCGGTGGTCGCGTAGAGGAATCCGCCGTCCGACTTCTGGATGAGGAGCGGCCGCTCGCGGTCGGCGAACGGCACGACCATCGCGCCCCTGTCGCTCTTCGCGACGCCCGACTTCGCGAACGCGTCGACGACGCCGGCGAGCCGGTCGCGGAAGAAGCTCTCGCCGCGGTTGTTCTCCGCGCCGAGCTTGCAGTGCAGCGTGCGCGCGGCGTCGTAGACCTGCTCCATCGTGACCTCGATGAGGCGCTCCCAGAGGCGCACGATCTCCGCGTCGCCTGATTGCAGGCGAATCAGCGTCTTTTTCGCGTCCTCCATCGCCGCTCGCGCGGGCTCGTACTGAAGCTCGAGCTCGGCGAGGCGGTGCGGGCCGCAGCGGAACTCGCGCGCGGCGTCGAGGTCGTCGGTCGCGGTCTCCTTCTGCGCGCCGCGGTACGCCGCGTTGAGGTCGTCGAGCGTGAGCCGCGCGAAGTCGCGCTTCTCGCGGATGAGCTTCGCGAGCGTCATCGCGATCGGAAGGCCCCAGTCGCCGAGGTGGTTCTCGCGCCACACCTTGCGCCCGAGGCGCTCGAACACGCGCGCGAGCGAGTCGCCGATGATCGTCGCGCGCAGGTGGCCGACATGCATCTGCTTCGCGACATTCACGCCGCAGAGGTCGATGACGACCGCGTGCGGATCGGTCGCGGGCGGCACGCCGAAGGTGCTCGACGCGGCGAGCGACGCGAGGCTCGACTCGAGCACGGCGCGCTCGAGCGTGATGTTGATGAAGCCCGGGCCGGCGACCTCGCACTTCGACGCGATGCCCGCGAGGTCGGTCGCCTTGAGAATCGCGTCGGCGAGCTCGCGCGGGTTCTTGCCGAGCTCCTTCGCGAGCGCCATCGCCGCGTTCATCTGGTAGTCGCCGAACTTCGCGTTTCCGCTCGCGCGGATCGCCGGGTCGGCGTCGCGGCCCGCGACGGCATGGATCGCGGCGCGGAAGCGCGCGTCGAGCTCGGTGGCGGGGTCGCAGGCAGGACGAAGGGGGGTCGATGGCGCGTCTGCCATGGGGCGCGGATGGTATCGGAGCCCGCGCGACCCGTGCGGCGAATGACTACGATCCTCGCCCTCACAGGAAACCCACGATGGCAGCGAAGAAACCCGCACGAACCGATTCGGCCCGCAAGTCGCGGGAGAAGCTCCTTCTCGAGGTGACCTCGCTTCCCACCGCGGCCGGCCGCGAGGATCGCGTGATCGCGGCGATCGAGCGCTGGGTGGCCGCGCGCGCGAAGCGCGTGGTGCTGGCGCGCGACCGCTTCGGCAACCTCACGATCGCGCAGCACGGGTTCCTGGAAGCGTGCGCGAAAGGCGTGAAGCCGGTGCTGATCACCGCGCACCTCGATCATCCTGCGTTCGTGGTGACGGCCGTGCGCACGAAGGGCAAGGCCCGCAAGACGGCCGTCGAGCTCGACCTCGAGTTCCGCGGCGGCGTGCACGACCCGTACTTCAAGGGCGCGATGCTCGAGGTCTTCGACCGCAAGACGAAGAAGAGCTTCGATGCGAAGATCGTCTCGCTCGACGCGAAGACCGATCCGGCGACGAAGCCGTTCAAGACGGTGGTGGCGAGGCTCGCGAAGGCGTCGGCCGCGAAGTCGATCGCGGCCGGGTCGATCGCGCGCTGGAAGTTCCGCAAGGCCGAGATCAAGAAGGGCATCGTCCACACGCATGCCTGCGACGACCTCGCCGCCGTCGCGGCCGCGCTCGCGGCGTTCGACGGACTCTCGCGCGACGCGTCGCTTGCGCATGTGGCGCTTCTCTTCACGCGCAGCGAGGAGATCGGCTTCATCGGCGCGATCGGCGCCGCGCGCGAGGGCACGGTGCCGAAGGGCGCGCGCCTCGTCTGCCTCGAGAATTCCCGAAGTTTCCCGCATGATTCGCCGATCGGCGCCGGTCCGATCGTGCGCGTGGGCGACCGGCTCAGCGTGTTCACGCCGGAGCTCACGAACCGCGTCGGCGACATCGCCGCCGCGCACGCGAAGGACAACCCCGCGTTCAGGTTCCAGCGCAAGCTGATGCCGGGCGGCGCGTGCGAGGCGACCGCGTTCGCGGCCTACGGCATCGCGTCGACCTGCGTGTGCCTGCCGCTCGGCAACTACCACAACATGGAGGAGATCGACGCGGTGCTCGCGGGCAAGAAGAAGCCGCGCGTCGGCCGCGAGTTCATCTCGGCGAACGACTACCACTGGCTCGTCGAGCTGCTCGAGGCCGTGGCGCGACGCCTCGACGACGAGAAGATCGCCGCGGGTCACCGCGCGCTGATGGAGACCCTCTGGTCGCGTCACGCGAACATCGTGGGAGGTGCGTGATGGCGTTCGCGTCGATTCCAGAGATCCTCGAGGACATGCGCGCCGGCAAGGCGATCGTGCTCGTCGACGACGAATCCCGCGAGAATGAAGGCGATTTCGTCGTCGCGGCCGAGAAGATGACCGTCGAGATGATCAACTTCCTCACGCGCGTGGGTGCCGGCTACCTCTGCGTCGCGATGACGCCCGAGGACTGCGAGCGGCTCGACCTCGGGCCGCAGACGGGCGTCAACACGAGCGTCCGTGGCACGGCGTTCACAGTGACCGTCGACGGCCATCCGAAGCACGGCGTCGGCACGGGGATCAGCGCGCGCGACCGCGCCAAGTCGATCCAGCTCCTCGCCGACGCGCATTCGACCGTCGACGATTTCGTGCGCCCCGGCCACATCAATCCGCTGCGCGCGCGCCCGGGCGGCGTGCTCGTGCGCACGGGCCAGACCGAGGGCTCGGTCGACCTCTGCCGCCTCGCTGGGCTACGCCCCGCGGCCGCGATCATCGAGATCGTGCTCGAGAGCGGCGAGATGGCGCGTGTTCCCGACCTCGAGAAGATCTGCGCGCAGCACGGCGTCAAGATGTGCTCGGTCGAGCAGATCATCGAGTTCCGCCTCGCGCGCGAGACGCTCGTGAAGCGCGTCGCGCCGATGTCGGGCGCGCGCATCGAGACGCCCGAGGGCGAGTTCACGCTGCTCGCCTTCGAGAGCGCGGTCGACCCCGTGCCGCACCTCGTGCTTTCCTGCGGTGGCGTGGGACTACCCGATGCGAACGGCGTGGTGCCCGAGATCAGCGATCCCGTGCTTGTCCGCATGCACCGCCGCGACCTGCTCGGCGAC
>CAIXEV010000686.1 GCA_903918555.1 uncultured bacterium
CCAGTCGCGCCACCACTTGTACCACTCGTTCGCGGTGTCGGGGCGGATGAAGAACTCGATCTCCATCTGCTCGAACTCGCGGCTGCGGAAGGTGAAGTTGCGCGGCGTGACCTCGTTGCGGAAGGCCTTGCCGATCTGCGCGATGCCGAACGGCACGCGCACGCGCGACGAATCGACGATGTTCCAGAAGTTGACGAAGATGCCCTGCGCGGTCTCGGGCCGCAGGTACGCGAGCGAGTTCTCGTCGCGGATCGCGCCGCAGTTCGTCTCGAACATGAGGTTGAACTGCCGCGGCTCGGTGAGCGTGCCGGCTTCCTTCGTGTGCGGTCCGACCGTGCGCGCGCGCTCCTCGGCGGAGATCGAGACGAAGGACCGCAGCACATGCACCGCGGGATCGAGCGCGTCGCGCTTCTCGTACTTCGCGAGCGCCTTGGCGGCGGCCGTCCGCTGCTCTTCGTCGTTCTCGATGAAGGCGTGCAGGCGCGCGCCCGCGGCGGTCGAGCCGAGGACCGCGAGGTGGTCGGCGCGGTAGCGCTGCTTGCTCTCCCTGCAGTCGACCATCGGGTCGTTGAATCCGCCGACATGGCCCGAGGCGATCCAGACCTTCGGGTTCATGATGATCGTGGTGTCGACGCCGACGATGTCGACGGCGTTGCCATCGGGACCGATCAGCTCGCGCTCGACCACATCGTTCCACCACGCGTTCTTCAGGTTCCGCTTGAGCGCGGTGCCCATCGGGCCGTAATCCCAGAAGCCGTTGATGCCGCCGTAGATCTCGGAGGACTGGAAGATGAAGCCGCGGCGGCGGCAGAGGGCGACGATGTCGTCCATCTTCTTCGGGGCGGCGGGGGTGGGCGAAGGGGTGGTGACTTCGGACATGGCGGTTTGGACCAGTGGGTGTTCCGTGAGGGAACGCAGGATATCGGCTCGGAACGGGGCTCCGAGCGCGCGGATTCCCGAGTATTTCGCGTCGCTACGGCTTGAGGCCGATCAGCGTGAAGAGCTCCATGCGCGCGGCGGGGTTCGTGAGGAACGCGCCGTGGAGCTTGGAGGTCGTGGTGACGGCGCCCGGCTGGCGGACGCCGCGGTAGCACATGCAGAAGTGCCGCGCCTGGATCACCACCGCCACGCCGTGGGGGCGGAGGGTGGTGTTGATGGCGTTCGCGATCTGCGCGGTCAGCTTCTCCTGGACCTGGAGGCGCTTCGAGTAGATGTCGACGACGCGGGCAAGCTTTGACAGGCCCACCACCCGGCCGTTCGGGATGTAGGCGACATGCGCCTTCCCGACGAACGGCACCATGTGGTGCTCGCAGTGGCTGTGGACCTCGATGTCCTGGAGGAGGACGAGCTCGTCGTAGCCCTCGATCTCGCTGAAGGTGCGCTGCAGGGGCTCGATCGGGTCGGCCGAGTAGCCCCAGAAGTGCTCGTACATGGCCTTGACGACGCGGCTCGGGGTGTCGACGAGGCCTTCGCGGGCGGGATCGTCGCCGATGAAGCCGAGGAGCGCGCGGACATGCTCCATGGCGGCCTTCGCTTCGGGCGAGTTGAGGTCGGGTTCATGCATCGGATCGCGGATGGTAGCCGTTCAGACAGGGAACTGCACCCGCCGCACACGCAGGGCGAAAGCCCGTATCGTGGCGGTTATGCGCAACCAGAACCAGATCCGTCGTGGCGGTGCCCTCAAGAAGGTGCTCATCGCCATCGCCATCCTCCTCGTTGTCGTCGTCGTGGGCGGAGTCCTCCTGCTCGACACCATCGCGCGCACCGCGATCGCGGCCGCAGGAACGCATGTGCTCGGCACCAAGACGACGGTCGCGGAGGCGTCGATCGGCATCGTCTCGGGGAAGACCGCGATCCGCGGACTCGAGGTCGACAACCCGAAGGGCTACGCGCAGGATGTGAAGTTCGTCATGCTCGGCGAGATCGCGGTCGACGCGGGCCTCTCGAGCTTCACCGGCGACAAGATCGTCATCGACCGAGTCGCGATCTCGAACCTCACGGTCGACATCGAGAAGGGCGCGGACGGCACGCTGAATGTGAACGCGATCGCCAACAACCTTAAGAAGGTGACGGGCGAAGACAAGGCCAAGGAAGAAGAGAAGGCCTCGCAGCCCGGCGCGCCCGCGGGCGAGTCGAAGGAGGCCATCATCCGCGAGCTTCGCTTGGAGAAGATCAAGGTCAACCTGCGCAACCTCGTCGGCGGCAAGGACGGCGTGGTCGAGGTGAACCTGCCTGACATCGTGCTGCGCGACCTCTCGTCGAAGGGCGGCGTCGATGTGCTCGCGAGCGAGGTCTCGGGCGTCGTCATCGCATCGGTCACGCAGGCGGTCATCGCCGCGAACATCGAGGGCCTCGGCGCCGATGTGCTTGGTGGCCTGCAGGGCGCGGTCGACGGCATCGGCCAGGCGATCGGCGGTCCGCTCAAGGATGCGGTCGGCAAGGGCATCGAGGGCGCGGCGGGCGCGCTGAAGGAGATCGGAAAGGGACTCGGCGAGGGCGTCGGCAAGGCGCTCGAGGGCGCGGGTGACGCCGTGAAGAAGGGCGTCGGCGGCGCGATCGACGGCATCTTCGGAGGGAAGAAGTGACGACGCCGTCGGAGTCGCCTGGTCTCTCGGTTCCGAAGTGCTACCGCGCACCCGACACGGCGCACCGCGCGGTGTGGACGGGGCGCGACGACGGGCCGGACCCTGCCGCGCGCCGCTGGCACCAGGCGGTGCAGTTCCTCGACCTCGCCAAGCAGCTCGAGCACTTCTTCGATCCGACCATCTGCATCATCGGATACGCGAGCGACCAAGGCGTTCGCCTGAACCAGGGGCGCCCCGGCTCGGCCGAAGGCCCGACGCGGCTTCGCGCGCGCATGTCGCCGTTCCCCGAGGTCAAGGGCGTGACGCTCCTCGACGGCGGCGACATCGTGCCGGGCGCGACCGTGCTCGAGACGCAGCACGCGCTCGCGTGGGCGGTCGAGCGGATCGTGCGCGCGGGCGCGATGCCCGTGATCCTCGGCGGCGGCCACGACATGGCGTTCGGGCATTTCCTCGGCGTCGCGCGCGCCCGCGGCCGTGCGCCCGCGTGCATCAACTTCGACGCGCACCTCGACATGCGTCCCGTCGGCGACGAGGGGCCCACTTCCGGCACGGGCTTCTCGCAGGCGCTGGACTGGTGCCACGCGCACGAGACGCCGTTCCGCTACGCGGTCCTCGGCACGCAGCGGCTCGCCAACACCGTCGCGCTCTTCGATCGCGCGCATGACGCCGGCGCGCTCATCGTCGATGTCGACGGCTTCGCGCTCGACACGATCGAGGAAGTGATGGACGCGCTCAACGACGAGGTCGTCGACGAGGAGCTGTGCCTCTCGATCGACCTCGATGTCTTCTCTGCGGCGTACGCGCCCGGCGTGAGCGCGCCCGGCATCATGGGAATCGTCCCCGACGCCGCCTTCCGCCGTCTGTACCGCGGCATCCTCGAGAGCGAGCGCGTGATGGGCGTCGAGATCGCCGAGCTCTGCCCCGCACTCGACCTCGACGACCGCACCGCGCGCCTCGGCGCCGCACTCGTCTTCGAGGTCGCGCTCGCGCTGATGGCGATGGCCGACGATGAGGCGAAGGCCGACGACGAAGCCGGCGAGGGCGAAGAACAGTCGGGCGACGAAGACGAACCCGGCGAGGAAGACGAACCCGGCGACGACGCGCGCCTGTGAGCCGTGCACGCTCTGGGGAGTGATTTCTCTCACGGAGGCACGGGGGCACGGAGGCTGCAACGCACAGCGGCGAGTCCGTGCCAGAGGAGGTCGCGCTCGAGTCGAAGGTCGCCGTCGAGTTCTCGATCGAGTTCGTGGGGCTCGACGGGATCGAGGGCTACAAGGAATGGGCCGCGACGGCGCCCGCGCCGCTTCGCGAACTGGTCGAGCAGGTCGTTTGGAGCACGGCGAAGGGAGGCGGGGAGTGAATCGAAGGACAAGGACACGAGCACTTTCGGGGTGCGGCGCGCGCACACCCTCGTCCCTTGCGATACCTGTCGCCATCGCCGCGACAGCGCTCGCGAGCGACGCCGACGAGGCTTCGTGTTGTGCCGTCGCGGCAGCGGTGAGGAGCGGCGTCAAGGATTGGCCCAAGCGCGGCAGGTTTTCTCGCGATGAAGGCTCGATTTTCACGGATTCGCCGTTGCATGAGGCTTTTCAGGCGGTATCCTTGGAAA
>CAIXEV010000687.1 GCA_903918555.1 uncultured bacterium
CGAGTTGCCGGTTCCAGAGACGCTCGGCGACATCCTCGCGCTCGCGCGCGGACGCGTCGAGCGCGACGCGGCGCTCCGCGATCGCCTGCTCGCCCGCGCGGCCGACAGCGGCGATCCGGCGACGGCGCTGGTCGCGCGCGTGACGCGCTGGGAGGACGCGGGCGGCCGCGGCGCGTTCCCATCGGTCGACAACGAGACCAAGCCGCTCGATGCCCTCGCGCGGGTTGGCTACGCAGCGGAGCTCCGCGCGAACATGCGTGCCCGCGGCGGCGCGGAGTCGCTCGCAGCCCCCATCGAACGGAGCCTGCAGCGCGCAGGCGCCGAGTCGCGCGATCCAGCGGCCTCGATGCGTCGCCGCCGCGCGACCGCCGAATGGTTTGCCGAGAGGCTTCCTGCCGATGTGCGCGCGCTTGGCGCATCGAGCGACGCCCCCGCGGCGCTCTTCGCCGTCGCCGCGCTCACCCCCACGGGACCTCGACTCATCGATGATTCGCCCGAGGCCGCCATGCGCGCGGCGAGCGATCCCCTTGTCGGACCGACGATCGCGCTGCGGGTGGCCGAACGGCTTGCCGCGCGGGGGGACACCGAATCGGCCGCCGACGCCATCGTCACGGCCATTCGCAGATTCAACGGCCTACCGGCCGCGCGTGACGCGATGGCGATCGCGCTCGACATCCGCCGAACGCGTGGCGACGCCGCCGCGCTCGACGACGCGCTGTCGCTCGCGATCGATCGGTTTGGCGACGATCCTGCAGCGTTCGGATGGCGGTTTGAACGCATCGACATCGCGCTCCGGGGAGCTCTGGGTCTTCAGGATCTTGGGGGTCTCGCGGATCTCGGGGGTCTTGCGGATCTCGAGCGCGCGAGCACGCTGCTCGGCGCGGTCCCCACGCGCGGGCTCGACGATTCGGCGCGAAACAACGTGTTTCTGCGCCAGATCGAGCTCGAGTACGCCCGCGTCGCCGCGAGCGGCCCGCCGCGCTCGGAGGCGAAGCGCGAGGAACTCATCGCGCAGGTCGCCGAGCTCGGGAGGACCGCCACGGCGTTCGACATCCAGTCGTTGCCCGCGATCGATCCGTCGACCTCGCCTTGGTACACGAAGACGCTGCCCGCGCGGGTCGCTGCCGTCCGCGCGGCCATCGCGCTGTTCACGGGCGACGCGATCAAGGCCTGCGTGCTGGCCGAGCGCGGGTACTCCGATCCGTTCGGCGACGATGCGACCGCGCTTCGTGCAGCGAAGACCTGGATCGAGGCCGCTCTCGTCACCGGACAGCCGGTGCATGCGCCGCTCCAGCTGCGGACCTTCGCGGCGCGGTCGCCGGCGTTCCGCGATTGGCTGCGCTTGCCGCTTGCGCGACTCCTCGATGACGCGGAGTCGGCACTCGCCGACGGCACGGTCGCGAAGGATCCGCCGGGGGCCATCGATGCGCTGGCGACGCTTCTCTCCGCCGGGCTTGACTCGCCGCTTGCCGAGACGCGCGCCGCGCAGGCGCTCGGCAGGCTCGCCGCGGTCGACCGGGCGGGCGCGGAGCGATATGCGCGCGAGGCGCTGCACGCAGGCTCGGAGAACCGCCGCGTGCGCTGGGTGCTTGCCGAGGCGCTGCGGAGCCGTGCGGAGATCGAGATGCAGATGGAGGGGCAGTTGGAGGCGCAGATGGAGGCATTCGCGCTCTATCGCGAGCTTTCGCCGCTGGCAGCGGCGGACCGCGACCGCTTCTGGTGGCGGGCGCAACTCGCGCAACTCGAGCTGCTGGCTGCCCAGCCGAGCCTGGCGAAGGGCCAAGCCGATATCGTGGCGCGGGTGAACCGGCTTGCGGCGCTCGATGCCACGCTCGGCGGTCCAACGCTCGCCAAGCGCTTCGAGGCGGTGCGCGCCAAGGCGCTCGCCTCGGGCGCGAAGGCCGTCACGCCCCCGGGCGGCGAACCCTAACAGCGGGACTGAAGCGATGAACGAGTCCAACCCAGGAAAGCCCCGCGACAACGGCGTCGACACGACGGCGGATCGCGAACGCATCGATCGCTTCGAAGGCGCGTACAACCGCATCGATCGCGAGCTGCAGCGCCTGCTCGACGCGAGCCGCGATGGCCATCGGCGTGGGTTTGCGGCGAGCGTGCGCCAGATCTGCGCCGAGCGACGCCACTTCGGCCGGCACCTCGACTTCCTGCTCGAGGCGGGAGAACTGCGCAACGCGCTCGTCCACAACCGCTTTGGCCACGCGGAGTACATCGCCGTGCCGACGGCGACGACGGTCGCGCAGCTCGAGGCGATCGACGAGGAGCTGCGCAAGCCCGTCTCGCTGCGCGCGCTCGCCGCGAAGGAGGTCGTGACGATCTCGATCGATGACCGCATCGGGCGCGTGCTGTCGCTCGTCCGCGAGAAGGGTTTCGTGCGATTCCCTGTGAGGCGCGAAGGGCGCATCGTGGCGTTGCTGACCGCGAGCGGCGTCGTGCGGTGGATCGCATCGCATGACCTCGAGTCCTGCACGCTGCCGGCGGCCGTGCAAGTCCCGCGTGGGCCGGCGGGAGCGCTCGATGCGCGGGTCGCGGCGGGCGAAAGCGATGGCGAGCGCATCATCTGCGCGATCGCGTCGGTGACGGTGGGCGAGGTGCTCGCGCGCGACCACCGCAAGGACGAGTTCGCGCTCGTGGGCCGCGACGCGACGGCGGATCAGGCGCTCTCGATGTGGACGCGCAATCCGCGCCTCGAGGCGATCATCGTGACCGACCGCGGCCGTCCGGACGAGACGCCGCTCGGCATCGCGACGGCGACGGACCTGATCAAACTGCTTGAAACGCGTGCTTGAGCGCTCGCGACCTGCGTCGCGGCTCTTTCAACCGACCAGCGCCCGACCCGCACCCGACGAGCGCACGGCA
>CAIXEV010000688.1 GCA_903918555.1 uncultured bacterium
AGACATCGTTCTGCGGGAGGGTCATGTAGTAGTCGACATCCTTCTGGAGCGCAGCGTGGTTGTACGACAGCTTGGAGCCGTCGGCCATCGTGAAGTTCCAGCGACCGGGGTGCCAGGCCGCGATCTTGTCGACCCACATGCCGTTGCCCGTGACATTGATGCCGAAGCCGTTGATGTTGTAGCCGCGGTGGTCGTACTCGAGACTGGTCACGATGGTGTCCGACGGCAGCGGGATGCGCCCCATCGTGTTCACCTGCCAGTTCGGAGGGCCGCCCCACATCGGGCCTTCGCCCGTCGAGATGAACGCGTTGAACGAGTAGGTGCGCAGCCGCTGGAACGGCGTGAACGGATCGAACGGGCTTCGATACACATCGGGGTTGCCGTCGATGTAGGACCACATGCGGCCCTTCTTGAGCGCGTTGATCGTCTCGAAGCCTTGGCCGTTCAGGTTCGACTGCCCCTGCACCCAGTCCCACGGCGTGAGCCCGGTGTCGACGCCCATGAAGCGGCCCGAGTTGTCGCCGTAATACTGGGTGAAGGCGATGTTGAGCTGGCGCTGGTTCGAGAGGTCCAGCGCGCTGCGCGACTCCCGCTGGATCTTGGGGATCGCGGTGATCAGGAGTCCGACGATCAGGACGATGATCGCCACGACCACGAGCAGTTCGACGAGCGTGAAGCCCGGGCCTGCGCCGAGGGGTCGACGCGCACGGATACCAGCGCTCAGCAAGACTCTGCTCATGCGGAGAGCATCACCCACGCTCTCGGGGCTGTCAACCGACAGGCGGCGACAACCTTCGAATTCCATGCAGTTGGCGCGGGGCCGGCCACCCGAGCGCTGCCCTCAGGCCTGGCCGGGGGCCCTCGCCGCACGGTGAAACCCTCGGCAAATCGCTACTTCTTCGGCTGCGGCTGGTAGCCGGCGGGGATCGAGAGATCGAAGAACGGCGCCTCGTACCCGGGGTTCACCTTCATCTTCAGGAACTGCGCGGTGATCGTGCTGCCCGAGCCGGGCGGCGTGCCGGGGGTCGCGATGTCGCGGGTGACGACCTTTCGAGGCAGCCCGTCCACGCGGGCGAAGTGCACCGTCTCGGTGTAGCGCTGCTCGTCGACGACCTCGGGCGCGCCCGTGGTCTCGGAGAACTTCACGATGTCCTTCGAGAAGTAGAACTCGACGAGATCGCACTCCAGGCCGTCGAAGGGCTCCACCGCGAGAACGCGCGCGCCGATCAACTCGGCTTCCAGCGCCCCGGCTCCGGTGACATTCGCGCCCGGCTTGCGGCGGGCAAGCGTCATCCGCTCCTTGAAGAACCACTGCGGGATCGCGGAGAGATTCGCGCCGACCACATCGAACCAGTTTCGACCCGGATCGACGAAGGTCTTCGACGCGTCATCGATGATGACCGCGCGCTTTCCGTCGTACACCGACCGCGGTCCGTACGCCTCGCCGTTCGGGGTCTCGATGACTCGCGTGATGACGAAGAACGGGATCGAGACTGCATCGTCGTACTGGAAACGCAGCTGGACGCGGTTGCGCACCCCGAGGGCCGGCATGGTGTTCGCCGCTTCGCCCGTCGCCTCGGTGACCGTGACGCAGTCGAGCGTGCGAACACCGGCGAGCTCCGTGCGGGCGCGCTCGAGGATGGCGATGGCATCGGGCTGCTTGACGAGCGCAGGCGCGGCGGGTGCGACGGGGGCGACGGGCGGCTGGGGCTGAACCGGCTCGGGCAGCGCGACTTCGGGCTTCGTTGCTTCGGGCTTGGCAGGCGCGGGCTTGGCCGGCGCGGGCTTCCGA
>CAIXEV010000689.1 GCA_903918555.1 uncultured bacterium
GGCCGTGGCTGCAACCAGCCCGCATGCTGCAACTCGGTCTGCTTGGTCGACCCGACCTGCTGCGGCGACGCGTGGGACTCGACCTGTGCGAACCTCGTCCTCTCGGGACAGTTCGCCTCGTGCATCATCCCCGAGCCGACGAACGATGTCTCGCCGGACCTCACCGTCCAGGAGAGCCCGCAGGGCCTGCAGGGCTTCCAGTACTACACGCAGAGCGGCCCGCGCGCTGAGAACCTCATCGACCTTCAGAATGTCGGCGATACCTGGGCTGGCGCGCTTGGCGGCGGACCACTCGGCCTCACGGGCCACGGCTTCGCGCTCCAGGAGATGGAAGACTTCCAGAACCTGATCTGGGAGTTCTATCAGGCTGGTGATCCCGCCGAGAACCCCTTCCTCGGGGGCCAAGGCGTGCGCGTCGGCATCCTCGAGACTTCGGGTCTCGTGTTCCACGAGGACTTCATCCTCGCCGGTCCCGCCAAGAACCCGCAGCGTCCGTGGGAGGGCCCGCTCCTCTCCGTGCCGCGTGTGATCCAGGAGCCCGGCGTTTCCCCGATCTATGCCGAACAGGGCTCGATCAGCGCGAACCACGGCACCAATGTCATGGGCGTGATCCTCGCCGCCGACAATGGCTTCGGCGTGACGGGCATGGCTCCGAAGGCGCAGGGCTACTTCTTCCCGATCATCTCGGCCGAGAACGGCTTCCGCGCCCAGGACGCGATCACCAACTCGTTCGTCGAGTTCACCGCGGGCGATGTGCTCAACTTCTCGTGGGGCTTCCAGGGCGCGATCCCCTACTTCCCGGATCCGGAAACCCCGACCGCGGTCGTCCAGCCGGTCACCTCGTCTGAGGCCTACTCGACCCTCATCGCTCTCGGCACCGACCTCGGCATCACCAGCGTTGTCGCGGCAGGCTCGGGCCCTGCGGAAATCCAGGGGTCGTCTGAACAGGATGTCGGCGCGATCATCGTGACCGCCTCGTGGCCTGGAAACTGGATCCCAGACAGCTCG
The DNA here is from genome assembly GCA_903918555.1 of uncultured bacterium. Taxonomy (GTDB): domain Bacteria; phylum Planctomycetota; class Phycisphaerae; order Phycisphaerales; family SM1A02; genus QWPT01. The sequence goes on from CAIXEV010000689.1 coordinate 1,009, forward strand.
CCGATGCCGGGCTACGACCTGTGCTGCTCGCTGCCCATTACCGAGGACAACCTCGTCTACATCCGCTACCCAGGCAGCAACTACGAGGCCGAGACTGTGACCGCTCAGGACGAGAGCGCCGACGCGACAGCGTGGGGTTACGCCGTCGCGACCACGGGCGCAAGCACCACGTTCAGCAACACGACCGTTCCGAATCCTGAGACCTTCCTGTTCCAGGGCACCAACGATCAGCCGCCGACGAACATCGCTCCTGGCCTTCAGGTCGACCGTCTGCGCCTCTACACGCAGAACTTCGGCGGCACCTCGGCCGCGACCGCGATGGTGACGGGCATCGTCGCCCGCATGCAGGCGGCTGCCCGTCAGTTCTACGGTACGCCGATCACCCCCGCTCAGGTCCGCACCGTCATCGGCCAGACCCCGAGCGCGTACTTCCAGTGCCCGTTCGCCACGGGCTTTGAACGCGACCTCCCGTTCCGCGAGGCCGAGGCCCCCCCTTTCCCAGGACCGGCCGACTCCTGCGCGCCCGCCGAGTGCACCCAGACCGAGTGCCTCCCCATCGGATGCGCTTGCACCTTCCACCCGATCGGACCGATTCCGAACCTGCAGCAGCTCCCGGCGACGATGCTCAGCATCGATCTCTTCGACGGCAACACCTCGAGCGTCGAAGTCATCACCGGCGGCCAGCTCATCGGCTACGCCTGGAACTCGTTCCAGATCAAGGTTGCCGACGGAAACTA
>CAIXEV010000690.1 GCA_903918555.1 uncultured bacterium
CGCACCGGCAAGACGGTCATCCTCCAGCAGATCACGAACGCCATCGCGACGAACCACCCGGATGTCCATGTGATCGTCCTGCTCGTCGACGAGCGTCCCGAGGAAGTCACCGACTTCCGCCGCAACACGCCGCCGCATGTCGAGGTCGTCGCGAGCACCTTTGACGAGGAGGCGATCCGCCACATCCAGGTCTCCGAGATGGTCATGGAGAAGGCGCGCCGCATGGTGGAGTTCGGCGAGCATGTCGTGATCCTGCTCGACTCGATCACGCGTCTTGCGCGCGGCTACAACAACGCCATGCCGAACTCCGGCAAGATCGGCTCGGGCGGCGTCGACACAGCCGCGCTCATCAAGCCGAAGAAGTTCTTCGGTTCGGCGCGCAACATCGAGAACGGCGGCTCGCTCACCATCCTCGGCACCGCGCTCGTCGACACGGGCTCGCGCGCCGACGAAGTGATCTTCGAGGAGTTCAAGGGCACCGGCAACGCCGAGCTGCACCTCGACCGCAAGCTCGTCGAGAAGCGCGTCTACCCCGCGATCAACATCGGCGCCTCGGGCCCCCGCCGCGAGGAGCTCCTGCTCGACCCGAAGGAGCACGAGCTCATCGTCCGCCTGCGCAAGGTCGTCAGCGACATGAATGTCGTCGACGCGATGGAACTCCTGCGCACGCGCGTCTCGAAGACGAAGTCGAACGCGGAGTTCCTGATGACGATGGCCATGGGTTGAGATGGATGGGTCGAATTCGATCGGCCGAATCGCTGGTCGGGCGGGGAACCTCCCTCGACCCGCTGGAAGGTCCGATCCAACCGCCCTCGACCACCCCGGGTTTCGACTGATCCATTTGTCCAAACACCCCCGCCCAACTGGGCGGGGGCTGTCTTGAGGGGGCGGCGTAGGTACGATTGGCACAACGGCGTCCTTCGTGGGAACCGCCATTCCATCCAGACCGAACTGATTCCGAGCATGCACCAGCGCACCAACCACCGTGGCTTCACCATCGTCGAGATGCTCGCCGTGATCGGCGTCATCGTGGTGCTGCTGGCCATTCTCCTGCCCGCCATCGGTGCAGCGCGCCGCAGCGCGCTCTGGGGCACCAGCCAGTCGAACCTCCGCCAGGTCGGGCAGCTGCTGACGCTCTACATCCAGGAAAACCGCGACACCATCGCGCCGACGGCGTTCGACTACACGGCAAGCGCAGCGCCCGGCAAGGTTCGCTCCGCATCGCCGCCGGGCGTCGCGCCGCCGATCGGCGCAGCGGGCGTCGGATCGTGGACCGACATCCTCTGGACGGCCGGAAAGCTCGGGCCGACGCTGAATCTCTCGGAAACGGCAAGCACCTGGGACTACCGCTTCGACTCGCCCGACGCGGCGCTCTACGCGAGCGGGTGGTCGGGTTCCGACCCGTTCCGCTCGTCCGAGACGCTGCAGAAGCCCGCAGGCGGCGACGGCGCCACGCCATTCGGCACCGGCGCGACCGCGGATGAACTCGGTTCCCCGGGCTACTTCGGCGGCAACCCGTTCTTCGACGCCCGTCCGCCGACCGGCGGTCGGCCGTACTCGGGCTTCTTCTGGACGCTCGGCCAGATCAAGCGACCCGAGGCGTCGATGTACTGCACCGACAGCAACCTCGGCGAACTGCTCGGCGTCAACGACCCGACGCTCAATCCGAACAACCCCAACCTCGACCTCGTCGGGGTGGAGTGGCGCTACTCCGGCAAGAACTGCATCATGCTGTTCCTCGACGGGCATGTCGACACCGTCGGTCAGTGGACGAACCTTCGCGAACTCGACCAGGAGCTTGGCGTGCGCGTCCTCGGGCTTGACCGCAAGTCGTTCTTTGCCGCGCCGTGACGTGATTTGAGCGGTCGCGGCTGCGGCCGCTCCCTTTGGTGCTAGGACACGTCGCTCCCTTTGGTGCTAGGGCGCTGGTGGTTTGAGCGGTCGCGGCTGCGGCCGCTCCCTTTGGTGCTAGGGCGATCCCTCTGGTGCTAGGACGCGGGTGGGTGCCCGCGGACTTCAGCTTGCGGAACGCCTGGAGTCGGCATTCGACAGCCGTCGCGGTCGATAACCCTCGACGCCTGCAAGCCTTCCGACGACGCCCGCCGCATCGACCGAACTGCAAATCATCTGACGCCTTGCGTCTCCGCATGGGGTTCTGCTACACTTTCCGTCCCACCGTGCCACTGGCACGGTTTTTCATCGGGCGATCGTCGCCCTTGACTGACTCTGCGTCGGACGGTTCGCGTCGTTCCGCCGCATCAGCCAGTGCGCTGTCAGGCTCGCCTCACAGCGCACAAGTCGAGGCTTCGCGAAGTCGATGAACGGCACCCGCTCCGGTTGCGTGTGCGCGTTGGGTCAGGGCCGGACTGCTGCGCGTCGATCGCTCGATCAACGATGCATGCAGGGTGGGACAACTTCCGATTGCCACCGTAGCTCAGTGGTAGAGCACACCCTTGGTAAGGGTGAGGTCGAGGGTTCAAGCCCCTTCGGTGGCTTTGGCAACGCCGCGGATGGTGTTGTCAGACAGTCCTAACTAGTTGGCGACTCCCATGAAGGGTGCGCCGAATTTCTTTACTTCCGCCCGCTCCTCGTAGCGACGGGCGGGCAGAAGTCTGGAGCGGCGAGAGCCGGAGAACCAAGTCATGGCCAAAGAGAATTTCAATCGTACAAAGCCCCACGTCAATGTCGGCACCATCGGCCACGTCGACCACGGCAAGACCACCCTCACCGCTGCGATCACCGCGGTCCAGGCCGCGCGTGGCTTCAGCAAGCCGGTTTCCTACGACCAGGTCGCGAAGGCGTCCGAGTCGGAAGGCCGCCGCGACCCCACCAAGATCGTGACGATCGCCACCTCGCACGTCGAGTACGAGACGGCCAACCGTCACTACGCGCACGTCGACTGCCCCGGCCACGCTGACTATGTCAAGAACATGATCACCGGTGCCGCGCAGATGGACGGCGCGATCCTCGTCGTCTCGGGCGTCGACGGCGTCATGCCGCAGACCCGCGAGCACATCCTCCTCGGCCGTCAGGTCGGCGTTCCGAAGATCGTCGTCTTCCTCAACAAGTGCGACATCGCCGACGCCGAGCTCCTCGACCTCGTCGAGATGGAAATCCGCGACCTCCTCTCGAAGTACGGCTACCCGGGCGACGACACCCCCGTCATCCGCGGCGCCGCCTTCCCCGCGCTCCAGAACCCCGGCGACCCGACTGCCAACAAGTGCATCGCCGACCTCATGGACGCGATCGACACCTTCATCCCCGAGCCGGTTCGTGAGACGGACAAGCCGTTCCTCATGTCGGTCGAAGACGTGTTCTCGATCAAGGGCCGCGGCACCGTCGCGACCGGTCGTATCGAGCGCGGCGTTGTGAAGGTCGGCGACACCGTCGAGATCGTCGGACTTCGTCCCGATGTCAAGTCGACCACCGTCACCGGCGTCGAGATGTTCCAGAAGACCCTCGACAGCGGCATGGCGGGCGACAACGTCGGCCTCCTCCTCCGTGGCGTCGAAAAGGACGACATCGAGCGTGGCCAGGTGCTGTGCAAGACCGGCTCGATCAAGCCGCACACCAAGTTCAAGGCTCAGGTCTACGTCCTCACGAAGGACGAAGGCGGCCGTCACACGCCGTTCTTCAAGGGCTACAAGCCGCAGTTTTATTTCCGCACCACGGACGTTACGGGCTCGGTGGAGCTGAAGGACGGGGCGGAGATGATAATGCCGGGCGATCACACGGAGATAACCGTGGAGCTGATAACCCCGATAGCGATGGAGAAGGGCTTGCGCTACGCTATCCGCGAGGGCGGCC
>CAIXEV010000691.1 GCA_903918555.1 uncultured bacterium
AGCGCGGTCCGCGTCGCGAGCGCGTCCGCGCCCCACATCGTCACGCTCGGCTCGAGGAACTCGAGATCCGCCAGTACCTGCAGTTGTCCATCCACCACATACGCCCTCGGCAGCCGCGTGCCGAAGTACGCGCTTGCGGCGTTCAGTCCCGGCTCGCCGATCGCGATCGTCGGCTGGAGCAACAGCTCCTGGTCATTCAGGTACCAGAGATCCGTCATCACCATCGGGATCAGCCGCAGGTCGGACTTCTCCTCGTGCTGCCGCTGCCACTGCCGGATCGCGGCGACCAACCGGTTCGCGAGCGGTCGGTCCGCGATCTCGCTGCGCGGATGCGCCCCGACGACGACTGGAAGCAGCCGAGCGGTCTCGATATCCATGTCCGGCGGCATGATCGCCCACGCGGCGTCGATCGCCGAATCGGCCATGCCTTGCGTGTGCGGAAGCGACGGCTGCTGCGGAAAATGCATGGTTCCCCTCTATCGGCGCGAACGCGCCGACAGCCACAACCCAGGCCGCCCGTCGGCCCATTCGGGGATCAATCCCGCATCGCGAGATCGGTCCGCGGCTCGGGATAGGTCCAGCTCGAGAGCAGGAGCCGCAGCGGCTCCTTCGCCGTCGGCATGTTGAACTCGGCGGTCGACAACGACGAGGCGTCGGCAACCGCCGCGGGCGCGGACGCCCTCGACCACTTGAAGAACGGCTTCGTCGGATCCAGCTGGATGCGCCGGACCTTGTCCCGCTTCACGAGCAGGATCAGCACGGCCGGAAAGGGGCTTTCTCCACCCCTGCCCTCATCCGTCCTGGCAAGCACCTTCGAGACCACGAGCACCGAGTCGTCCACCGTCCAGATCTCGCCCTTCGGATCGCGCAGCCAACCCGCGCCGACGAGGAGGTCCTCCCGCAGCGCGCCGTTCGGGCCGAACTCCGCCTGCGTCGCCTCGATGTCGACGAACTCAGGCTCGGGAAACCGCCCCCGCGGCGCAAGCGGCTTGGCGCAGAGTTCGGGGTCCATCACCGAAAGCGCCGCGACATCGATCACGAGAGCCGGACGCTTTCCGAGCGTGAACAGACCCGCGTAGGACCTTGGATCCTCGAGTTCCCTCGTGCCAGCACCGAACGGAGGCAGCATCTTGCCGATCGGGTCCTGCGTGTCGCGCGCGCTGTGCTTCTTCTCCCACTGCTTGCGGGTGAGGGTGTCGGCCCGCACCGCCGTCACGATGAGCGTGGCGAGCGCAAGCAGGACCACGAAGACGAGCACCCCGAGCCACCACCGCCCGCTCGTGACCCCGATCGCGACGCTCACGCCGATCCCCAACATCGCCCACATGACGGATCCGATCGCGGCACTCGCAGCCTCGATGTGCAGACGGTGGGTCGAGCGCCGCGCGATCTCGACGAACGCCACGCTGCGATCCGCGAAGAATTCCCGCCACATCTCGGGAACCTTCGGCATCGTGTCGGGTGCGCTCGGGGCCTGATCAGTCATCCGTGGAAGAGCGGGAACTTCCCGCAGAACGCGCGGATCTCGCCGCGCACGGCTTGAATCGTGGCCGCGTCACCCGACGAACCGAGCACGCGGTCGATCCACGCCGCGACCAGCTCCATCTCGGCTTCCTTCAGGCCGCGCGTCGTGAGCGCGGGCGTGCCGAGACGCAGGCCGCTCGTCACCATCGGCGGACGCGGGTCGTTCGGAATGCCGTTCTTGTTGACGATCACGCCGGCCTTCTCGAGCCACTTCTCGGCGTCGGCGCCGGTGAGGTCGGCCGAGCGCGCGCGCAGGTCGACGAGCATCAGGTGGTTGTCGGTGCCGCCCGAGCAGAGTCGGTAGCCGCGCTTCACAAGCGCGGCCGCGAGCGCCTGCGCGTTCTTCACGACCTGCTGGCAGTACACCTTGAACTCGGGCTTGAGCGCCTCGCCGAACGCGATCGCCTTCGCGCCGATCACATGCATGAGCGGTCCGCCCTGCGAACCCGGGAACACCTTGCGGTCGATCTTCTTCGCGATTTCCTCGTCGTTCGAGAGAATCAGGCCGCCGCGCGGGCCGCGCAGCGTCTTGTGCGTGGTCGTCGTGACGACATGCGCGTGCGGGAACGGCGACGGATGCACGCCCGTCGCGACCAGGCCCGCGATGTGCGCGATGTCGGCCATGAGCACCGCGCCGACTTCGTCCGCGATCGCGCGGAAGCGCGCGAAGTCGATCACGCGCGGATACGCGGAGTAGCCGCAGATGATCATCTTCGGCTTCGTTTCCTTCGCGATGCGCGCAATGGCGTCGTAGTCGAGGAGCTCGGTCGCCGCGTCGAGGTCGTACTCGGCGATCTTGTAGAAGGTGCCCGAGAAGTTCGGCTTGAGGCCGTGCGAGAGGTGGCCGCCCGACTTGATCGGGAGCGACAGGATCGTGTCGCCCGGATCGCACATCGCCATGAAGGTCGCGGTGTTCGCGTTGGCGCCGCAGTGGGGCTGGACATTCGCGAACTTGCAGTTGAAGAGCTGCTTGGCGCGATCGCGCGCGAGGTCCTCGATCCCGTCGTGGAACTCGCAGCCGCCGTAGTAGCGCTTGCCGGGGTAGCCCTCGGCGTACTTGTTCGTCAGCCACGAGCCGACCGCGTGCATCACCTCGGTCGAGACATGGTTCTCGCTTGCGATCAGCTCGAGCGTGGTCGCCTGGCGCTCGGCCTCCTGCGCCATCAGGCGCGCGGCCGCGGGGTCGTAGCGCTCGAGCATCGAGAGGAGCTGCACGCTCATCGAATCGAGGGGGATATCCGTGGGGAAACCGGCGGGCATGGAGCGGGACGCAGACGGGGCGGCGGTCGCGGGAGTCATGGCGCGGATGGTAGTCGACGGTGCCGATCCGCTACGATCCGCCGACCCGATGACGCGCGATCCACGACCCGTCCGGTCCATCGAGACACCCGTCGGGACGCTGGCCGTCGGATGCCGCGACGGCGAGCCTGTCGTCGAGTGGCTGACGGGCGGCGCACCGGCCCCGCCCTTCGATGCGGACGACCCGGCGCAGCTCCGCCTCGCCGACGCGATCGAGCGGGCGTTCGCGGGCGATCAGTCGGCGCTCGACTCGATCCCGACAGGACGCGGAACCGACTTCGAGCGCCGAGTCTGGGAAGCGTGCCGCACGATTCCCCGAGGAGAAACCCGCAGTTATGGCTGGATCGCCGCGACGATCGGCGCGCACCGGGCCGCCGCGCGGGCGGTCGGCCAGGCGCTGCGGCGCAACCCGCTCCCGGTCGTCGTCCCCTGCCACCGCGTCGTCGCGGCGTCGGGCCTTGGCGGCTACGCCGGCGACCGAACGGGTGCGCTCGCCGAAATCAAGCGGCGGCTCTTGCGCTTTGAGTCAGGTTCGAGTCAAGAACCAGGCCAGCCTGACCGACCTCACGGAACCGCGACCGCTTTTTGACCTGATAGACTCGCCGATCCTGCAGCCGCGCAGGACTTCTACGACGGTGGACGTCGTTTCAGAACTGGCGCCGCGGGCTGATCCTGGAGCGTGACATGAAGCTGACGATGGTTGGAACGGGCTATGTGGGACTGGTGACGGGCGCGTGCTTCGCGGAGACGGGCCAGGATGTCACCTGCCTCGATGTCGACGAGCGCAAGATCGCGATGCTCCGCCGCGGCGAGAGCCCGATCTACGAGCCGGGACTCTCCGAGATGATCACGCGGAATGTCGCCGCGAACCGCCTCCAGTTCACGACCGACAAGCTCGAGGCCTACCGCGACGCCGATGTCGTCTTCATCTGCGTCGGAACGCCGAGCGACGAGGATGGCAGCGCCGACCTCCAGTATGTGCTGCGCGTGGCCGGCGACATCGCCGACGCCATGAACGCCCTCGGCGCGGGCCAGAAGACCAAGACCGTCGTCGTGAAGAGCACCGTGCCCGTCGGCACCAGCCACAAGGTGCGCGACCTCATCGCGTCGAAGACGAAGATCCCCTTCCACATCGCCGACAACCCCGAGTTCCTCAAGGAAGGCGATGCGATCAACGACTTCATGAAGCCCGACCGCGTCGTGTGCGGCGTCGAGAGCGACCACGCGGCCGCCGTGATGCGCGAGCTCTACGACCCCTTCGTGCGCCAGGGCAATCCGATCTTCCTGATGGATGTCCGCTCGGCGGAGATGGTGAAGTACGCGTCGAACGCGATGCTCGCCTGCAAGATCTCGTTCATCAACGAGATCGCCAACCTGTGCGAGCACATGGGCGCGGACGTGGCGAGCGTCCGAGAGGGAATGTGCGCGGACCGGCGCATCGGGAACCAGTTCCTCTACCCGGGCCTGGGCTACGGCGGCAGCTGCTTCCCGAAGGACGTCTCCGCGCTCATCCACCTGGCCGACCGGCACGGCGTCGACCTCTCGCTCGTGCGCGCCACCGAGGCCGTCAACGCGCGCCAGAAGGGCGTGCTCTTCGAGAAGCTCTCGCGCCAGGTCGGCCCGCTGCGCGACCTCCGCATCGCGCTCTGGGGCCTCGCGTTCAAGCCGCGCACCGACGACGTCCGCGAGGCGCCAGCGCTGCAGCTCATCGCGCAGCTCGTCGAGGCCGGCGCCGAGGTGCGGGTGCACGACCCCGCCGCCCGCGCCACGGCCCGCGCCGCGCTGGGCGAGCTCGCCCAC
>CAIXEV010000692.1 GCA_903918555.1 uncultured bacterium
CGCAGGGCCGCATCCACACTTCGACCGCCACCGTCGCCGTCATGCCCGAGCCCGAGGAAGTCGACACCGCGCTCGACCCCGCGGAGGTCAAGGAGATGATGACGACCGCGCAGGGCCCGGGCGGGCAGAATGTGAACAAGGTCGCCACCGCGGTGCACCTCATCCACCTGCCGACGGGCCTCGAGGTCCGCATGCAGGAGACGCGTTCGCAGGGCCAGAACCGCGAGAAGGCGTGGCGGCTGCTGCGCGCGCGCGTCTACGAGCAGCGAAAGCGCGAGGCCGACCTGAAGCGCGCCACCGAGCGTCGCTCGATGATCGGCTCCGGCGACCGCGCGGAGAAGATCCGCACCTACCGCTTCAAGGAGTCGGTCGCGGTCGACCACCGCGTCGAGCAGAGTTTCGCGCTTCCGAAGCTGCTTGCGGGCGACCTCGACCCTCTGATCGACGCGCTGGCGGCGAAGGATGTCGCAGAGCGTCTCGCCGCGCTGTGACGCGGCCCACGCCGTCATCAAACTCATGCGCCAGCGAGCATCACGCGGCCTTGAGGCGCGTGCTCAGCTCGGCGCGGCTGTGGACACCGAGCTTCCTGTAGATGCGCTTCGAGAGCGTTCCGACCGTGTGCTGACTGAGCCCGAGTTCGCGCGCGATCTGCGGCCGAGACTTGCCGGAGTCGAGCGCCCGCGCAACCTCAAGTTCGCGCGGCGACAGCACCATGCTCGCCGCGTTGCAGAGCAGGTTCCTGTTCTCCACGAAGACCGCCTGCTCGACCATGAAGACCTCCGCCATCGGAAGCTCCGGCTGGTCAAGCTCCCGCATCTCGAAAGTCAGGTGGTAGCCGACCTTTTCCACCGAATCCGCGGATTCCCGCGCCCGGCGCTCGGCCTCGACGAGCAGCGCGTAGGCGCTGCGGAAGGCGTCCCGCACGGCGCACGCGTCCTCGACCGTGAGCACGACGGAGGTGACGCCGTGGATCGAGACGCGGCCCTTCTCGTTCGGCCGCTGAGTCGAGCTGCAGCCGTCGATCACGCTTCTGCTGTACTCGCGCATCCCGTGCTCGACCTCGCGCATCAGCCCGCGGTCGACCTCGGCCGACTTGTCGAACGAGATGATCAGCCGATCCATCGCCGCCCGGTAGACGACCTGCTTCGTCCTCGAGGACGCGCGCTGCTTCGCAGCGAGACGGACCACCTCGAGGCGGTCGAGCGAGTCCTGCGTCTCCGCAATCGTCGAGCGCGACTCGGCCGCGAGCTCGGCGACGGTATGGCCTCGCTGCGTCCGACGGAGAATCTCCCAACGCTGCATCGTGCGGATGTCCCGAAGCACACTCACAAGGCCTGGCGCTGAGATCGAGAGCGACTGGGACTTCATGGCGAATCCATTCCGTTTCGAAGGTCTCCCTGCACGCCGCGGACCGGCACAACCACTGTGCCTCAATCGGCGCCCTGGATGACCCCTCGCTTCACATCATGGCGGCATCCTCGGACTTTCCAAGCCAAGGGCGCCTTTCGAAGTTCCGACGAGGTCGACCTGCGCGGGCTGGACGAGGTGCGCACCGCAGGAGGCGCGCGCTTTCGACGCTGCGCACGCGGTCTCCCGCTCGGCCTCGTCTCGAACAGTCCCCGATCGAGGCACATTCGGGCTGCGCCGAGGGCGACTCGCAGCGCTCAAGCCGGTGGACTTCCTCCCATGCGGCCGAAGGCGCGCTGGACATGCGATGCGGGATGCAACGGTCGTGCCGTGAGCAAGGGACACGAACGCACGAGAGTTGCTGAATCGCGCGAGTTCGCGTGGCACGATGAGCAAACCGGGCGCACGCTTACGCCTACACCCTTGGAAGCGGCTTTCGAGTGTCAAAAGTCGGTCCGCCTCTCTTCCTCTCCCCCTC
>CAIXEV010000693.1 GCA_903918555.1 uncultured bacterium
CCGCAGCGCCTGCGCCCGCGCCCGACGCAGAGGCGCGCCGCGGCGTCGTGCCCCAGCCGCGCGAGACCGCGCCCGCACCCGCCGCCGCCGCCGCGCGCGCGAAGTACGACTTCGCGAGTCTCTACGGAACCTGCGAGCGCGGCGAAGGCGGCAGCGGCCGCACCTACATGGACCGCGAGATCTCCGAAGTGATGGGCCACTTCGGCGTCGGCTGGCTCGAGCGCCCCGAGCGCGAGCGCGAGGAGCGCACCGATCTCCTCGTCAACGCGCTCAAGCTGAAGCCGACCGACGCCGTCGCCGACATCGGCGCGGGCAGCGGCTACTTCACGATGCGCATGGCGCCGCTGGTGCCCGAAGGCGTCGTCTACGGCACCGACATCCAGCGCGAGATGCTCGACATCATCACCGAGCGCGCGCTCGAGATGCAGCTTCACAATGTGATGCCCGTCCTCGGCGAGATCGACCACTGCGGCCTCGAGCCGAACTCGGTGGATGTGGTGCTCTTCGTCGACGCGTACCACGAGTTCTCGCATCCGCGCGAGATGATGGAGTCGATCCTCGACGCGCTGAAGCCGGGCGGCCGCGTCGTCCTCGTCGAGTACCGCCTCGAGGACCCGAGCGTTCCGATCAAGGAACGCCACAAGATGAGCGAGGCGCAGGCGAAGCTCGAGATGGCCGCCGTCGGCGACGACGCGCGCGGCCGTCTCGAGTTCGTCGAGAACATCTCGGTGCTGCCGCAGCAGCATGTGATGGTGTTCAGGCGGAAGTGAGCGTGCGAGCACGCCGCCCTTCGTTCACTGCGTCGCCAGCGTGTCGCGGCCGCGGATCCCGTTCGTGGTCAGGTAGTGGACGCCTGTCTTGACGATCCAGTCGTGCCCGATGTTTCCGAAGAACCCGTGGCCGAACGGCGAGCTGCTGATCCAAAGCCGCTGGCCGCCGCCGGGGAACCGCGTCGCGCGGTCTTGCGCGGTCATCGCCTCTCCCGTCGTGAAGAGCCGCACCGAGCCATCGAAGAACGCCGCGTACGAGCGCGCGAAGTAGCTGTGGTTCCACTGGTACGGCGTCTCGCCGCCGGGGACATTCGGGTTCATGCCGAGATTCGGCTCCATGCAGTGCCGCTCGAGGAGCCGCGTCTTGAGCGACGGATACTGGCACTGCGCGTTCGACGGCGACCTGTAGCCCTGGCCGCTCGCGACGGCGTTCGGGCTCTGGTACTGCGGCGCGTTCGCCGGCGTGCCGTCGCCGAAGACGCGCGGGTCGTACATCGCCGCGGGCGAGTAGTCGTAGGTGGAGTTCACGATGCCCGACTGCGCGTTCTGCTCGAAGTCGCGGCCTTCGTTGATCCAGCGCTGCACCTTGCGATTCATCGCCGGGTCGTCGGGCGCATAGAAGGTCTGGTCGTAGAAGCGGCCGCCGACATAGGTGTTGAACTGCCGCACATTCATCCAGCGGAACGAGCCGCGCGCGACCGAAGGCGTGGTGAAGTCGAGCGGCACCTGGAACGCGCCGCCGTCCGGCGTGCCTCCGCACGCGCCCGTGCCGTAGCCGAGCGTCGTGGTCTGCCCGTTCGCGCGCGTGCCGACGGTCATCGTCGGAATGCAGCCATTCGCGGCCTGATACGCGGCGAAGTCGCCGCCGAATGCGCCGAGGTCGTCGGGGCACGCGGTGAACTGTCGGCCGTTGAAGTCGGTTGCGTATTGCGCGTGCGCCGCGGCGAGCGTGGCGAGCTGCGACATCGACTGCTCGCGCATGGAACTGCAGCCAACGCGGCGGAAGACGGGCACGGTGACGGCGGCCGCGACCGCGACGACCGCTGCGACGGCGGCGGCTTCGGTGATGGTGAACCCGCGGCGTGCGCGGCGGATGGAGTCGTTTCGTGTGCTCTGCATGGGAGTGCTCCTTTCAATCGCGCGACAGGAGATCGCGGCCGAGGATGCCGCCCGTGGTGAGGATGTGAAAGCTGGTGCGCGCGCCGTCGACGGATTCCGCCGAGCGCCAGCCGTTCGGGCCGAGCGGCGTGTCGTCTGACCAAAGCCCGTCGCCTGACTTGCTGCCCTCGCGCGCGATGAGATCGTCGGCTTCGGCGTGGGCCATCGAGACCGACTGCACGCTGCCGTCGAAGAAGAGCGTATACGGCGAGCTCTTGCGACCCGCGTTGAAGGGGAGCCCGGTGTTCGGCGCGCCGCGGTACCAGCCGTACTCGCACATGCGCGTCTTCAGCGAGGGATAGGCGCACTGCGCGACGGACGGCGCGCGGTAGCTTTCGGCGAACGACGCGGGCGCGCGGAAACCGCCCTGCGCGCGCGGCCGAAGCACGCTCGGATTCAGCATCGCGGCGGGCGAGAAGCAGTAGCTCGAATCCTCATACCCGCTCGGGATTCCCGGCGCCGGATATGTGAACTCCGATGCTGCGGTCGACAACGCGGGCACCCCCGCGTAGGTCGGATCGTCCTCGGCGTACCACTCGGGCGAGTAGAAGTTCTTCGACAGATACTCGCGGAATCCCATGATGTTCGGCATGACGAACGACCCGTAGCCGGGCGCCTGTCCGCCGAAGTTGATCGGTCGGTACGCAATCCAGTTTGCGCAGCCGTTGCCAGGGTAGCCGCTGGAGGAGAAGCCCTCGCAGGAGCCAGAGCTGCTCAGAAAGTACGCCCATATCGCGCCGTTCGCATCGCGCCCGAAGATCATCGGCCGCACGCAGCCGGCCGACGAGGTGTAGGCGTAGCAGCTGTCGCCGTACTGCCCAGCGTCGCCGGGCATCACGCCGAACTGCCGTCCCGCGAAGTCGTTCGCGTAGCACTCGTTCGCCTGCGCGAGTTCCGCTAGCTTGTACTGCGAGTCAAGCCCGCCGCCGCCGCGCATCGGCATCGTGACCGCGACGCACGCGATCACGGCGAACGCCGCGGCGCCGAAGAGAACATCCACACGCGACAACCCGCGCCTGGCGGGTGAGCCAACGGGGCGGGGACATAGGAACGACATGCTCGACCTCCTTTGAGGGAACGAAGCAACCTTCGATGCAGGGACCGCCGCACGCGAGCCGAGGCCTGGACGCTCCCGAATCGACGGGAAAACGACCACAACCGCGCACATCACGGACGGCGAACGATTGAGATGAAACCGCTGGAAGCGGCGCCGAATCGGGCGAAAGAGAAATGATCTTTCCCGTGCGGTCGCCCACCGCACATCGGTACTCTACATCGGCGATCGACGGACGCAACCAAAAAAGTTCACAATTCGGGCGACGACAGTGGCCTGCTCGCCGCTCAGTTCGCCACGGCTGCGATCCCGTGCTTCGCGAGCGCCTGCTGGTAGAGGTCCCAGAGGGCCGGGTTGTCGGCGGTCGGTCGCGTTTCGGAGAGGAGCGCGAGCATTTCCTCGCGGTTCGCGGCGTCGGGCGCGGACACGCGTGTCGCGATGAGGTCGTAGAGGTCGGCGAGGAGCGCGTGCGCTTGCGCGCGCTCGAGCGTGGTCTCGCCGTCGCGCAGCGCGACGAGCGTCACCTGCAGCTGAAACTGCGACTTGATGTGCGATCCGCCGCGCGTGAGCGACCGGTCGAGGAGAACCTCGCAGGCCGCTCGGACATCGGCGCTCGTCTTCAGCGCGAGCGGATCCTGGGTGAGTCGATGCCGCTCGGCGGCGAGATAGATCATCGCGCCGGCAACGCTCGCGAGCGCGGCCAGAACGACGCCAACAAGCGCGAACTTGACGGGTCTTGCAAGAGGCAAATCGGGGCGGCCGGATTTGAACCGACGACTTCCTGCTCCCAAAGCAGGCGCTCTACCAAGCTGAGCTACGCCCCGTCGAGGGGCGGATTGTAGCGCGAGGCCCCGCAAGGCGAATCGCGCCGCCGAGTCGCTCCGCTACCCTGCCTTGTGCCATGAACACGCGTGAACCGCAGGGCGTTACCTCCCGTCGCGAGATCCTCGTCTCTGCGGCGGCCTTCGGCGCCACCGTCGCCTCCGCGGCGCTCGCGCGCGAAGGCGTCGCGGGTGCGCAGGAGCAGGCTGCCGGCGCCGCGCCTCCGGCTCCGTCCGACGCCATCACGAGCGGCACGATCGCGGAGGCCGAGAAGCTTGCAGGCGTGTCGTTCACGCAGGCCGAGCGCGAGCAGATCGTGCGCACGGTCGGCGACCAGGTCGACAGCATGAAGTCGCGCCTCGCGTTCGGCGCGCTCGACAACCAGCTGCCGCCCGCGCAGGTCTTCCGCGTGCTGCTTCCCGGCGAGCAGCCGCGCGTCCACGGCGGCGCGTTGCCGTCGCGCCTTCGTTTCGGCGCCGCGCCGCGTGCGCCGCACAGCGACGCCGACATCGACTTCGCGACCGTCGAGACGCTCTCGCGTTGGATGGAGTCGGGCGCGGTGACCTCGCGCAAGCTCGTCGAGCGCTCGATCGCGCGGTTGAAGAAGGCCGACCCCACGCTCCACTGCGTCATCACGCTCGTCGAGGGCCCGGCGCTCGCCGAGGCCGACGCGCGCGACGCCGAGCACCGCGCGGGCAAGTCGCGCGGCACGCTGCACGGCATTCCCTACGGCCTCAAGGACCTCTTCGACACCAAGGGAATTCGCACGACCTGGGGCGCCGAGCCGTGGCGCGACCGCGTGCCCGCGACCGACGCGCTCGTCGTCGAGCGCCTGCGCGAGGCGGGCGCGGTGCTCGTCGCGAAGACCGCCGTCGGCGCGCTGGCGTACGGCGACATCTGGTTCGGCGGCACCTGCCGCAACCCGTGGAATCCCGAGCAGGGGTCGTCGGGCTCGAGCGCCGGCAGCGCGTCGGCGGTCGCAGCGGGATGCGTGCCGTTTGCGATCGGCACCGAGACGCTTGGCTCGATCGTGTCGCCGTGCACGCGCTGCGGCACGACCGGCCTGCGCCCGACCTTCGGCCGCGTGCCCCGCGACGGCTGCATGGCGCTCTGCTGGTCGTGGGACAAGATCGGCCCGATCACGCGCGGCGTGCTCGACACCGGCCTGGTGCTCGAGGCGATCCAAGGCGCAAGCCACGGCGACCCGTCGAGCGTGTCGGAGCAATTTCTCGCGCCGCGTGCGGCGATGACGAAGGATGTGCGGCTCGGCTACGACCCGAGCTGGTTCGAGGGACCGAACGCGGCGCTCGCCGACACGCTCGCCGCCGCGCGCGAAGCGGGGCTCGAGCTCGTCGAGAAGAAGATCACGCCGCCGGCGGATCCTGGCGTGCTCGCGATGAGCCTCATGGCCGAGGCCGCCGCGAGCTTCGAGGACATGACGCGCACCAACGCCGACGACCAGCTGTCGTGGCAGGCCGACGAGGCGTGGCCGAACTCGTTCCGCCGCACCGCGTTCCTGCCCGCGGTCGAGCTCGTGCAGGTCGAGCGCATCCGTCGCCTCTTCATGCGCTGGATGCGCGAGGTGCTCGCCGATGTCGACGCGCTGATCCTGCCGCCGTTCGCGGGCGGCCTGCTCGTCGTCACCAACGCGACGGGGCATCCGTCGCTCTGCCTGCGCGCCGGGTTCGACGCGCCCGACGCGCCGCGCTCGATCACCTTGATCGGCCGGCCTTTCGAGGAGCAGCGGCTGATCGAGGTCGGCGCCGCGCTCGAGCGACGGCTCGCGGTCGCGGAAAAGCGGCCGGAAATGCCGTGGATGCAAGGGGTGTGAAGGGTCCGCGGGGCTTTGCTATCCTGCGTCCTCCATGCCTCCCGTGTCCCTCCCGCCCGACGCTTCGCTCGCCAGCTATCTGCCCGTCGCCATGATCGCGATGATGGCGATCGTGTTCGTGATCGCCAACATCGTGCTCAGCACGGTGCTCGGCCCGCGCGCCGAG
Source organism: uncultured bacterium (assembly GCA_903918555.1). GTDB lineage: Bacteria > Planctomycetota > Phycisphaerae > Phycisphaerales > SM1A02 > QWPT01. Next base: position 5,802 of record CAIXEV010000693.1, read on the forward strand.
GGCGCCATCAAGGGCACGACCTACGAGGCGGGCATGGACCCGATCGGCACCACCCGCAAGCGCTTCAATGTGCGCTTCTACATGATGGCGGTGACCTTCCTCCTGTTCGATGTCGAGATCATCTTCCTCTACCCGTGGGCGGTGAGCTACTCGCAGCTCGACCCGGGCAGCCCGGAAGCCAAGCTCTACCTCGGCCGAATCCTCTTCTTCCTCGCGACGAGCGTCGTCGCGTACATCTACGCGTGGAAGAAGGGCGTCTTCAAGTGGGATTGAGCGGCAACTGACGCTCAGCCGGCCGCGTTCGCGCCGCCAGCGACAACCCCCGTCGTCGTCACCGAAGCCTCGAACACCCGTCCGCGCCGAACGCGGCGGACGAGGATGTCCGCGCCGTTGTGGCGCAGCGTCTGACCGCCCGCCGGCGTCTGGCAGATCTGCTCCTTGAGCCACGCCGCGAGCGTGCCCGGGCCTGGCGGGAGCGCGCCGCCGAGCGCGCCCGACACATCGTTCATCGACACGCCGCCGCCGAACATGAAGGTTCCGCCGCTGAGCGCCTGCACCGACTTCGGCAGGCGGTCGAACTCGTCGCCGAGCTCGCCGAGCATCTCCTTCATCATGTCCTCGAGCGTGACGAGGCCGAGCGACCTGCCGCCGGCGTCGCGCACGATCGCGATGTGCTTGTGCTCGTCG
>CAIXEV010000694.1 GCA_903918555.1 uncultured bacterium
AGGTCGCGCCGGTGGCGGGATAGCCACCGAACTGGGTGCCGACGACCGCGTAGACGATCGCTGTGCTCGGACGACCAAGGGTCGCGGGCGGAAGCACGAGCTCGTTGAGCGGATATCCAGCGGCGACGGCGCCGGCGGCGAAGCTGAAGTTCTGGCCGAAGAGCTGCAGGCGGTAGTCGCCGAGCGACACGGGCGTGTCGTACGGATTCGCGACCTGGATGGCGACGACGAGGCTCGGCTTGCTCGTGTCGTCGACGAAGTTCTCGCCGCCGTCGTTCACATCGGGCGGGAGCTCTTCCTGACCGGCGGGCGGCGCGGTGCCGCCGGCGGTCGTCCACTCGGAATCGTTGAAGTTGCTCTTGGGATACACAAGCCCCATGAACACTTCGGTGATGAAGGGCTGCTTCTCCATGCCGACATAGAAGCGGTCGGCGTCGTTCGGATCGATCACGGCGTCGGTGATCGCCGGGAAGTAGCCGCTCGGATCGAGGAACGGGGTGCTCGGATAGAGCGGACGATCGATCGCGACGCCCGAGGTGCCGAGGGTCGACGCCTCGTCGCTCGCGGTGTCGAGGTTCGCGGTGTAGCTCGCGATCATCGAGAGCGTGCGGTTGTAGTCGGCCTCGCGGTTGCCGAAGTAGGTCTGGTAGGTGAAGCCGCCGCCGCCGTCGGAGATCTTGCGCGCGAGCGAGCTCTCGAGCACGCGGCCGAGGTCGCGGCGCCACTGGAGCGCCTTGAACGGATTGCGGGTCAGCACGGGCTGATCGGCGGCGTTGACGAACATCGGCTCGCGCAGGTCGATCTTCGACTTCTGGCGCTCGTACTCGGCGCGGTTCGCGGTCTGGAACGCGTTCCAGTCGGCCGCGGTCGGCAGCGGCACGGCGCCGCCGATGTTCATGTAGTTGAAGGTCTCTTCGTAGTACGGGCTCAGCCACAACGACGGCGGCATCGTCTCGTTGCGCGCGCCGTTGAACATCGTCAGCTTGCGGCGGTTGTCGACGAGGAGCTGGCGCGCGTCGAGCTGGTCGAGGTACTCGTCGGACTCCTCGCGCATCGGCGAGGCGCGGAGGATCTGGAAATCGTTCGCGCTGTCGCCCTGCAGCGTTGGGCTGTAGAGGCTGAGCGCCTGCTCGAAGCGCGAGAGCGTCGACGGCATGTTGTTGCCGTGGTAGGCGCGGAGCTCGAACTCGTCGGCGGCGTCGAAGGGCGTCAGGCCGAAGAGCGGCTTCTCGGGGTCGAGACCGACCACCTTGAAGTACGCGAGGCGCTCGCGCGGGCTCTCGAACGAACCGCGCAGGTTGGCCTGGAGATTCGAGTCGACGAGCGGGAAGCCGGCGCCGGGGTTGCCCGAGTCGGTGAATCCGTTCGCGGTGCGCATGCCGATCGCCTGCAGGAACGACGCTGGCTCGTTCACGGGCTGGGCGGCGCCGTTGAGACGGTCGCCGAAGCGGCTGCGGTCGAACCGCATCGCGCTGCTGATGAAGTTGATGTTGGTGCTGCCCGACCAGTAGGTCGGGATCGGGAAGCCGCCCTCGAGGTTGGTCGAGACCTGGTTCACCGGACCGTCGAGGAAGCCGACCGTGTTCCCCTGCCCGAAGGTCGGGCCGAACGAGAACTCGGCGTTGCTCGACACGAGCGCGAGGTCGGCGGGCGTCTGGCCGAAGGTGCCGGGGACGGGCGCGGTGAGGCCCGAAGCCGGATCCGCGTCGTAGCCGAAGGAGAACTTCGTCGCCACATTGGCGTTGAGCTGCGCGGAGTTGTCGACGATCGACACGCCGACGATCGTCCGCACGCCGCGGTCGATGCTGACGGGCGCGAGGAACCAGAAGCTGTCGGTGAAGCCGTCGCCGTCGGAGTCGTTGAAGGTGCGCGAGACGGCGTTGCGGAAGGTGCCGGGCTTGAACTCATCGGTCGGGCGGCCGAGATCCTTCAGGCGGAAGAAGTTCGGGAGCGCGAGGTTCGCGTTCGTGTAGGCGGCGGAATAGTTGTTGGTTGTGTTGAAGGCGCCGAACCACGCGTTGCGTCGCGCGATGAACTGCGCGGCGTTGCTGACGGGCGCGGGAAACACATTCGGCAGCCACTGCTCGTACGGAATCGCGACCGCATACGGCTGCGCGGTCACGCTCTCGTTGAGGTTCTCGAGCGTGTTGGTGGCGATGTTCGAGATGTCGGGCACCACGCGCCAGCCGTTGTTGGCGCTCGGGAGCCACGACAGGTGCTGCCAGTGCGAGAAGGTGAAGAGGTCCTGCGTGCCGTCGGTGTTCTCGTCGATGCCGACGCGCACGGGCTCGGACGAACGCAGCCAGCGCGAGTCGCCCATGCCGGGCGTGCCGTACGGATTGCCGTCGACGGTGATGATGCCGCCCGGGGCGCCCGGGCCGAAGGGCCACGGGCTGCCGCCGCCGAACTGGTCGGGCCAGTTCGTCCACGGCTTCGTCTCGAAGGGCGCGATGTTGTAGCCAAAGTCGGGAAGTCCATCGCCCGCGAACGGGTTGCCGGCGCCCGCGCCCGGAAGCACATCGCGGTCGATCGAGTAGCGCTGCGCGTCGAGCGCGGGCGCGAGGCGCGGCCACGAGGCGCTGGCGACGGTGATCGGCGGATTCACCGAGGCGTCGGTGCGCGCGAACGGATCGGCGGTGTCGACCGGCTTCGCGAAGAGCGCGCCCGAGATCTCCTGCGCCACATTCACGCCGATCGACTCGGCGCGGCCATCGCGGCCCGCGGCCGACTGCTGCGCCGCCGAGATCTGCCTCACGGCGCGCGTGCGGCCGACGAAGGCCGTCGCGATGATCACGAGGAGCACGAGGATCGCCGTCACGAGCACGATGGTGTTGCCACGGCGTGCGCTGGCGTTCGCAAGGCTGGAAGGCATGGATTGCTTCATGTTCGTGACTCCTGACGGCGCGCGTCATGCGCGCGGCTCGGCTCCGTGCTCAGCGCTTCGGAAGCTCGACGATGAACTGGAAATCGCGGCCGCCCTCGATCCGACCGAGCGGATCGTGGAGGCGAAGGGTGATGCGCAGCGCGCTCGGAAGCGGCGTGTACGGGCCGCGGGCGCCCGTGCCGAACGCCACGGCGCTCGGGTCTTCCTGGTTCAGGCCGAAGACGGCCTGGTACACGCGCTTCGAGTCCTGGGTGGAACTGGTCGTCCAGATCGGAAGTCCGCCTGTGCCGCGCGGACCTTCGACCGAGCAGATGACGCCGTTCGAATTGTCGCCGACGACAAGCGGGAACCCGATGGTGCCCCAGGTTCCGATCGTGCCGCTGTTCGTGAAGAGCGGAGCGTTCGAGACCGGCTGGACGGACGGATCCGTCGAGAGGTCAAGGCCGAACCACGGCTGCGTGGCGTTCGGCTTCACATACATGCCGATCGGCTCGGTGCCGTTGATCGCCCCGCTTGCACCGAAACCTGCCGGCCCCGTCCACTCGCGGCCGAGGCCGTTCTCCCAGGTCCACTCGACCTTGAAGCTCGAGCAGTTCGCGGCGAGGATCGGCGCGGAGAGCATCTGCTCGGTGCGCGACGGGCCGAGGGCGGCCTTCTCGACGCGCGGGTACGCGACGAAATGGTTGGTGGTCGGGTTCGAGCCGTCGGCGGGCGCCGCCTGCGTGGCGCGGACCGCCCATGGAGCGAGCGTCTGCAGCATGCGCAGGCGGGTCGACGGCTGCGAGAAGAAGTTCGTGTCGCGCGTGAACGGCAGCGACTGCACGCCGGTGTACGCGGAGTTGTACTGGTACGCCGTCTGCGTGAGCAGGTCGTCCATCTGCCACTTGCAGATGTCGACGCGGCCGGAGGTCCAGTACGGATCGATGATGCCCGCCGCCGCGGTGCCGGTGGTCAGCGGACCCGGATGGACTTGGAGCGAACCAGATCGCGTGAAGAGCCGCTGCGTGGCGTTGACGCCGGCACTGGACGCGAACTGCGCGGTGGGCGCGCCATCGGTGCCCATCAGGGTCGCCATGCGCACGAGCGGCCAGTTGGCGGGCTTCAGCGCAGGAATGCGGCCAGCGGCGCCAGCGGCGCCGGTCGTCCAGTTCACCGTCTCGACCGGACCGCCCTTCCAAGGGACGATCGGCGCGTTCGTGCCCTGGTAGCTGAGCGGGCCAAGGTTGAGCGCCAGCGTCGGCGCCGTGATGCCGTGGCCGTAGTACACGCGTGCGATGGCGGACTCGGCGACCCACCCCGCTGCAACCGGCGAGGGACCTCCTGTGATCGGGAACTCCTGGCTGCCGACATACTGCTGCGTCGGACGCACGCCGCGCGTGAAGAACGCGATCTGATCGGCGCGGATCTCGGCGGGGCCGAGCGTCGCGTCGAGCGTCTGCAGCACGCCGGGGCGGTTCACCTCGACCTGCTGGAGGACGAGGAATCCGTTGGGCGGAAGGTTCGCGAAGTCGGAGCGGATCTGCGACTCGATCGCCGACGCCGTCTGGAGAAGATCGGCGTTCGCCTCGGCGACCGACGAGACCTTCGACGCAGCGCTGAAGATCTTGGCCGCAGCGAGCACCACGACCACGAGGACGCCGACCGCGACGAGCATCTCGGTGAGCGTGAAGGCGGCAGGCGCGCGAAGGCGCCGCGCGGATCGGACTCGGTTTGGAACAGCGTGCATCAGAGTTCCTCCACCGCTGCGAAGATGGGCGTGAGGATGTTGCCGCGCGAATCGCGCTGCGGCACGAACCACACGCCGGAGATGAACGCGCTGGGCGCTCCGTTCGGATAGTTGACGCCCGGGATCACGCCGGTGACGGGCGCGCTCGGCTGGATCGGGATCGGCCGCTGCAGCTTGACCGGGCCTTGTCCAGGCTCGTTCACCGCTGCGGCGGAAGTCGGCCCCTGCCGCGTACGGCCGTTCAGCACCTTGTGCACGCTGCCGTGGTTGTCGACCCACCACGAGTTCGGCAGCTGCCAGTCGTCCCAGATCTTCTCCGGCGCGAACGGCGTGCCGCGGTGCGTGCCGAAGATCTCATCGGTCTGCGGCGGGATCGAGTAGCCGTTGACCGCGGTGTAGGCGCCTGACGCAGCGCCGCGGTTCGGCCACGGAATCGAGCTGGCCGACGCCGCTGGCGCGATGTAGAGCGACGGGATCGGCGGGGTGAGGGTCGTCGCCTCGAACGAGCCGGCCGGCGGCGTGGGCGCGCCGCTGATGAGCGCGGGGGTGAGGCCGCCGGTTCGGTACGGCCTCGTCTCACCGCCTGGCGCCGAGACCCGGTAGACGAACACCGCCACCTGCACGCGGCCACCGTTCCGACGGAACATGCAGTCCCAGTAGTAGACGGGCGCCGTTCCGGAGACGCTGAGTCCCTGCGGGTACGAGCGCTCTTCCTGGGTGAAGGTGAAGTTCGGCTCGATCAGCGGCTGCAGCGCCGGCGGGGGCAGCGTCGTTGGACTCGACGCAGCGATGTCGTAGAGCGGGTACTTCGCGCGGTTGTACGGCATGCCGAAGAGCGGAACCGTCGTTCCGCCGACATCGACGCCGCTGGGCATCTCGGTCGCCCATGGGCCAG
>CAIXEV010000695.1 GCA_903918555.1 uncultured bacterium
ACGAGGTTGGGGATCAGGTCGAAGCGCCGCTTGAGCTGCACATCAATCTGGCTGAAGGCATTGCGCGCGCGCACCTGCGAGCGGCGGAGGCCGTTGTAGACCGCGATCACATAGATCGCGGGCACGAGCAGCGCGAGGAACACGACGATCGCGCCGCCGACGAGCAGCGGGGAGACGGCAAGCATGGGGGTGGATCCGATCATGGTTTCCGGCATGGTGTGGAGCGGTGGCGGGGATTGTAGTCCCGCGGCATTGGGAGCCGTGTGGCTTGGGTTTCCCGCCTCAATCGGCGCCGAGCGGCTGCCACTTGCCGAGCAGCGCGCGGCTGCGGGCGCGGCGCACCTGGGTGCGGGCGAGCAGGTCCTCGACGAACCGCACGGTGTCGACCATGAAGGGACCGATCCCGAGCATGATCGCGTCGGCGCGGGCGGCGTCGGCGGCGTCGGTCACCTCGCCGCGCGTCGGGAAGCCGTGCTCGGTCATCGACTCGAGCACCTGCGTGGCCCAGATCACCGGCACATGCGCGGCCTCACACAGCGCGAGGATCTCGTCCTGCGCCTCCGGCAGGTGCTCGAAGCCGATCTCGACGCCGAGGTCGCCGCGCGCGAGCATCACGCCGCAGGGCGGGCACTTCATGAGTTCGAGCAGGATCTCGGGCAGCGCGCGACAGGCCTGCGGGGTCTCGGCCTTGGCCACGACGCCGATCGTGCGCTGCGTGCGCGCACGGATGGCGCGGTGGAGGTCGGCGATGTCGGCCGCGCTGCGCACGAAGCTCATCGCCACGATGTCGACATGCTCGACCACGAAGTCGAGCGTGACGAGATCCTCGTCGGTGAGCGCCGCGATGGGCATGTCCGTGTCGGGCACATTCACGCCCTTGCGGTCCTTGAGGCCCCACGCGCCCGTGCGGACGGCGTCGATCTCGACGGTGATCTCGCCCTTCGCGCGGTCGGCCGCGATGCAGGTCGCGCGGATGTTGCCGTCGTCGAACATCACGCGGTGGCCCGGCGCGACATGCTCGACGACCTCGCGCGGGCGCACCGCGACGCGCGCGGGCGCCGTGAGCCGGCCGTTCCCGTCGCGCGGACCGTCGATCGACTCGTTCGACGCGGCATGCAGCACGAGGCGGTCGCCTGCGACGAGCGCGATCGGCCCCGACGCGCACATGCCCGTGCGCACCTTCGGGCCCGCGAGGTCGATGCACACGGGAATGCGGCGGCCCGCGGCCGCGGCCGCGGTGCGCAGCGCGTCGATCGACGCCTTCCACTGCGCGGGGTCGCCGTGCGACGCGTTGATGCGCGCGACATCCATGCCCGCATCGATGAGCGAGTGCAGGAACGGCACATTTCCCGCGGCCCACGGCGGAATCGTCACGACGATGCGCGTCATGTGCGGCATCGGCGTGTCGAGGAGCTCGGTCGCGTGGCGCGCGAGGAGCTGCACGCCGTCGTCGATCGAGATCGCCGCGCGCGCGGGCGCGCTCTCGGCGCCGGCGATCGCCGACAGCGCGCGCTCGACCGCGTCGAGCGTGGGCATCACATGCGCCTCGCGCCGCGCGAGCGAGCTGAGGCCGTTGCGCACGAGCTCGCCCTGCAGCGCGATGTGTCCGGTCGATCGCAGCGCGAGGTAGTGCGCGAGGTTCGCCGCGCTGCGGCGCCACGAGATGGGAAGCGCGCCGATCGCGGGCGCGCGCGAGGCCTCGTGCGCGGAGGCTTGCTCGCGGAGGTCCCGGATGGCATCGAGAAGCTCGAGAGGCGTCATGTGTTCTCCGTCGTCTTGCGATCGCGTGTCGCGCGATCAGCCCGCGTATGCATCGAACGGCAGCGTCGAGAGCTCGACCTCGGGCATGCGCTTCTGGAAGTTGCGGATCGCCCATTCATCGCTGAAGAAGATCACCGATCGCCCGGCGCTGTCGACGCCGTGCGTCGAGTCGGAGAGGAGATCGGGCATCCAGTCCTCGGGCGCGCCGTTCTTGCGCCACCAGCGCGCATGCTGCCAGCGCGCCTTCTCGAGCCGCGATTCGGCGCCGTACTCGCTCTTCAGGCGGTACTGCACGACCTCGAACTGCAGCGGGCCGACCGCCGCGAGGATCGGCGTCTTCACCTGCCCGATGCCGATCTCCATCTGCTGCACGACGCCTTCCTTCAGCAGCTGGTCGACGCCGAGGCGGTACTTCTTCGAGTTGCCGGGCTGCGGGTTCGTGAGGTACGCGAACACCTCGGGCGCGAACTGCGGGATCTCGCTGAACCTGATCGTGCGGTCCTCGGCGAGCGTGTCGCCGATCTGCAGGATGTCGTGGCCGATGATGCCGATGACATCACCGGCCTCGCCCTCCTCGACGGTCTCGCGCTCCTGGCCAAACAGCTTCTGCGCGCTCGAGAGGCGGATCTTCTTGCCGCTCTGGAC
>CAIXEV010000696.1 GCA_903918555.1 uncultured bacterium
AGGCGAACTACGACGAGCGGCGCATGGAGCCGTGCGTGCTGCCGGCGAAGCTGCCGAACCTCCTCGTGAACGGCTCGTCGGGCATCGCCGTCGGCATGTCGAGCACGATGCCGCCGCACAACCTGCGCGAGATCTGCGGCGCGATCGTCGCGACGATCGACGACCCGCTGATCGGCGTCGAGCGCCTCATGGAGTTCGTGCCCGGCCCCGACTTCCCCACCGGCGGCATCATCATGGGCCGACGCGGCATCATGGAGGCGTACGCCACCGGCCGCGGGCGCCTGGTCGTGCGCGGGCGCGTCCACTTCGAGAAGGTCAACCAGCGCGACGCGATCGTGATCGACGAGATCCCCTACCAGGTCTCGCAGGCGGCGCTCATCGAGAAGATCGTCGAGACCGCCAAGGAAGACCGCATCCAGGACATCGCCGATGTGCGCAACCACTCGGGCCGCGACGCCCGCACGCGCATCCAGATCGTGCTCAAGAAGGGCGCGGACCCCGCGGTCGTCGAGAAGCAGCTCTACGAGTTCACGCCGCTCCAGTCGAGCTACTCGATCCAGAACATCGCGCTTGTCAGCCACCAGCCGCGCACGCTGTCGCTGCGGCAGCTGATCCAGTGCTACATCGACCACCGCTGCGACGTCATCCGCCGCCGCTGCGAGTTCGAGCTCCGCCAGGCGCGCCAGGCCGCGCACAAGCTGGAAGGCCTGATCTACGCGGTCTGCGACATCGACGAGGTCATCCGCCTCATCCGCACGAGCCGCACCCGCGACGAGGCGATCCAGCGCCTCATGGAGCGCGCGTTCCGCATCTCGAGCGACTACTCGCGCATCGACATCGTGCCGACGCGCCTCGTCGAGCGCGCCGAGGCGCTCTACGCGGCCGGCAAGGGCGGCGTGTCGCTCACGCGCGTCCAGGCCGAGGCGATCGGCGCGCTGCGCCTGATCCAGCTCGTCGGCCTCGAGATCGAGAAGCTCGCGAAGGAGCTCAACGAGCTGCTCGCGACGATCGACGAGCTCGAGGCGATCCTCGCGGACCCGCGTCGCATCCTCGGAATCGTGCGCGAGGACACCATCGCGCTCGCCGAGCGCTTCGGCGACGACCGCAAGACCGCGATCGAGGGCAACGAAGCCGAGGACTTCGAGCTCGGCGAACTCGTGCCCGAGCACACCGCCGTCCTCACCGTCAGCCACGCGGGCTATGTCAAGCGCCTGCCGCTCGACACCTACAAGACGCAGGGCCGCGGAGGCACGGGCATCAAGGGCTCCGACGCCCGCGACGACGACTATGTCGAGCAGGTGCTCGTCTGCGGCTCGCACGACGACCTCCTCTGCTTCACGAACACGGGCCGCGTCTTCCGCATCAAGGTGTGGCAGATCCCCGAGATGGCGCGCACCGCGAAGGGCCGCGCGATCGTGAACCTGCTCGAGCTGCGCGAAGGCGAGAAGATCCGCACCTTCCTGCCGATCGAGGACTTCGAGAAGAAGGAGGACTACCTCGTCTTCGCGACCTCGAAGGGCCGCGTGAAGCGCACGAGCCTGAAGGACTACCGCAACGTCAACCGCGCGGGAATCATCGCCGTCGCGCTCAACGACGGCGACAACCTCGTCGGCGTGATCTCGACCTCGGGCACCGACCATGTGCTCCTCGCGACGCGCGAAGGCATGGCGATCCGCTTCGAGGAGGACGACGCGCGCGTGATGGGCCGCGACGCGGCGGGCGTGAAGGGCATCGAGCTCGCCGACACCGACGAGGTCGTCGGCATCGTGCGCTGCGACGATGTGCGCGCGCTGCTCACCGTCACGACGAAGGGCTACGGCAAGCGCACCGCTTTCGGCGAGTACCTCGTCCAGCTCGAGGACGGCTCGACGCGCGCCCAATCGCGCGGCGGCAAGGGCCGCATCGACATCCAGACCACCGACAAGAACGGTCTCGTCGTCGCCGTGCTGCCGATCGCGCCCGAGGATTCGGTCGTCGTCGTGAGCGAGGGCGGCATGCTCGTGCGCGTGCCGGCCGCGTCGATCCGCGAGGTCGGCCGCAACACGCAGGGCGTCCGCGTCGTCCGCCTGAAGGACGGAGACGCCGTCGTTGGCGTCGCGAGCGCGCCGATGGAGGATGCCGACGGCGCCGAGGCCGAGCCGGCACCTGCGCCCGAGCCGGCACCTGAGGCGTGATGGATCCGCGCGAACGGCGGTGACCGCGAGTCCCCGCCTCCAAGGCCCGCTGCATGTTCAAGGTCCGACGCACACCGCATGAACCCCGCATCGAGCTTGCACCGCTCATCGATGTCATGCTGTTCCTGCTCACCTTCTTCATCTACAGCGTGATGGTGATGGAGCGCGTCGACCTCATCCCGATGTCGCTGCGCACCTACCAGTCGGGCACCGCCGCGAAGCCGGTGCCCGCCGCGACGATCTCGGTGGACCTCGACGGCTCGCTCTACCTCGACCGCGTGCCGGTCGCGCTCGATGAACTCGTGCCGAAGCTCGAGGAATCGCGCGACGAGGCGCCCGATCTGGTCGTCTACCTCGCGCTTGCCGATGGCGACTCGCCGGTCGACCGTTCCGCGATCCTGCTGGACATCTGGGATCGGCTTCAGCCGGCGAAGTTCAATGTGAACATCGTCGGCCGCCAGCGTCGCGGCCCCGCGACGCGCGAACTTGAGACGCCGCCCGCAAGCGCCCCGGCCACGGGGCCGACCGTGCCGACCGTCCCGCGATCATCACCATCGCTCCCGCCTTCGCCCCCGCCTTAGCCCGCGCCTTCCCCTACTTCCTCCACTCGATCGCCCGCCCCCGCCACGCCCAGCGCCGCGGGCGGCTGACCGAACCTAGGCTTCGGCTCGAGCGCGCGTGTCGCTCGCTCCGACCGTGACCCCCATGCAGTGGCTCCGCGCCAACCTCCCGATCACGCTTGCGCTGGCGCTGTCGCTCGCGCTGCATCTGCTCGTGGTCTTTCCGGCGCTCGGACTGTTCGGGGGACTCGGCGGACGAGGCGGGCCCGATGCGACCCAGCCAGTGCGACGCGAGTCGTCCGAAGGCGAGGACCAGAGCAAGGACAAGGACAAGGGCAAGGGCGCCGAGCGCGACCAGGCTGCCGAGCGCGCCGCCGAGAACTCCCGCCGCACGCTGCAGGAGCGCCGCGACCGCGTGCAGAACCTCCCGCCCGAACTGCGCGACCGCGAGGAGGAGGTCCGGCTCGGCATCGACGAGAGCACCGCGATCACCATGAACTGGATCGGCTACGACCAGTACGAGCAGCACCTCGCTGAACTCGCGGAGGTCGAGCAGGCCGCCTATCGACTGCAGGCAGCGAGCGGATCGCGCGGCACGGCGTCGCCGCTCCTTCCGCCTTCTCCACCGTCGCCGTCGGTCGCCGTCTCGCCGAACCCGAGCGACACGGGCTTGCCGGCTTCAGCGGCGGGCACCGACGCCGCCACGCCGACGAACCTCGTGTCGCAACCGACGCCCGAGGCCGCGTCGCCCGCCGCATCGACGCCGCCATCCGAGGCGACCGCCACGCGCGGATCCGACCCGGAACTCGCGCGCCCGCTGCCTGCACCCGAGATGCCGGCCATCGCCCGCCCGGAGCCAGACCGCGGCGGCCCGGCCGAGGAAGCGCCGAATTCGCAGGACCCGAGTCTTCCGAGCGCGGCCTCGAACCCGGCGACCGACGATCCGCGTCGCGACCCATCCACGGCGCCCGACGATCCGTCGGTTCCCTCGCCGACGGCGCCGCGCAATCCCGGCAACGGCACGAAGCCCTCGCCACCCGTCGCCGATCCGTCGAAGACCGATCCGCGCAACGATCCGCGAACGGATCCGACGCAGGAACCGCGGCCATCGGAAACCGATCCGTCGAAGGTGCTCAACCCGGCGGCCCCCGGCACGGCGCCTGATTCGCCGCCGCGCGACGCGAGCGACCCGAACGCCACCTCGATCAAGCCGCCGCAGGATGCGCCGGTCGACCCGCGCGACCCGAACGCGCCGCGCGATGCCGCGATCGATCCATCGAAGCAGAATCCGGCGGGCGACCCCGCGGTGCTGCCGACCAACGGCGCGCAAGGCGGCGGCGTGCCCGGCCCGCAGCCTGCCGAAGGCGAGAGCAAGACCCCGGCGCCGCCCGCGCCCGCCGGCGACCCCGGCGACACGACCGCGAAGACCGGCGAACTCTCCGACCGCGAGAGCGATCCGACCTCGATCATCGAGGTGCCGATGACCTCGTGGCGCAACGGCAAGCCGCTTGCGTCGAAGGGCATCGAGTTGAAGCCGGTGCGCCCGCGCTTCACGACGCTCAACATGCTCGACGGCATCGCGCGCAATCCGATCGGCGAGCTCGTGATCGGCCGCGACGGCGTGCCGCAGATCGCGCGCATCGTGCGTTCGACGGGCAATCCGAGCATCGACGAGGCGATCCGCAGCGCGCTGTTCAAGTGGCGTGCAAGCGGCAAGCAGCTCGAGAAGCTGAAGCCAGGGCAGACGGTGACGATCCGCCTGCGGCTCATCATGCTCGCGGATTGAGCGGGCGCCGGCCGGCTTTCGCAGCCGTGAATCCAGACCACCGCGGCACGAAGGATCGTCGCCGATCGCCCGTCCCTCGGCGACCCTGTACCATCCCGATATGTCAATACAGCCCCCTCTGCCTCCATCAGGAACGCATCGCCCGACGCCGCCGACGCAGCCGGTCGCCCCCGATGCGTTCGAGCAGGTGAATCAAGTGGCCGACACGCTCATCGGTCCGAACCTCCGCGTGAAGGACAACCTGATGCAGCTGATCGCCTGCGTCGCCGGCGCCGTGCTCGGCGGGCTTTCCTGCACGACGGCCGCCCTGATCGTCGGCGGGGATGTCTTCAAGTTCGCCCTGACCGGCACGATCGGCGGCCTCGTCCTCGGACTCTTCGCGAGCGGAATCGCCCTGATGGTGATCGGGTTCGTGCGCGCCTCAAAGCGCAAGCAGAAGCAAACCTCGTGATCGCACGCGGCGCGCGCCGGCTCACGCCAGCCGCTTGCGCCACTCTGCGATGCGGTGGTAGTCGGTGAGGTCGTACTGCAGCGGCGTCACCGTGATGAAGCGCTCCATCAGCGCCTCGACATCGGTGCCTTCCTTCGTGTGCAGGAACTTCATGCCGTCGCCGTTCGGCCAGTAGTAGGCCTGCCCGCTCGGCGAGACGCGGCGTTCGTAGTTGTCGATGCCGGCGGCGGTGTTCATGTTGACGACGCGGATCTCCGGCATCGGCGCATCGGCCGAATGCGTGCGCGGCACATTGATGTTGATCACCGAGTGCGCGTCGATCTCATGCTGCCGGACGAGGTCGATCGCATGCCGCGCGATCTCCGCCGCGCGGCGCCAGTGCGGCGCGCCGCCACCCATGTGGAGGCTCACGGCGATCGAGGGAACCCCGAGGAACGCAGCCTCGACCGCGGCGCCGACCGTGCCCGAGTAGATGACGTTGATTCCGACGTTCGCGCCCGAGTTCATGCCCGAGATCACGAGATCCGGCCGCTGGCCGTCGCCGAAGAGGTCAGGCCAGATCCGCCGCATGCCGAGCTTCACGCAGTCGGCGGGGCGCCCCTCGACCGCGAAGCCGCGCATGTGGGGCGCAGGCGAGCATTCCTCGACCATCAGCGGCGTGTGGAAGGTGATGCCGTGGCTGGTCGCGCTCTGCCCTTCGCTCGGCGCGATCGTGACGACCTCCCCGAGATCGCGGATCGCGGCGTGCAGGGCAGCGATGCCTGGGGCGTGGATGCCATCGTCGTTGGTCAGCATGATCCGCATGGGGCGCGCAGTGTAGGGAACCTTCGCCCCCCGCATGGAGCCCGCTTCGGGCCAACGGGAGCGCGTACCATGGCCGCCTGTGACCGTCCTCGGGATCATCCTCGCCTCGCTGAGCCTGGTGCTCGCAGCGGTGTCTCTGGTGCTGATCGTGCGCATCGCGCGCGCCGACCGGAAGATCCCGCGCGTGCGGGACGGCGACCTGCTTCCGCCTGCGGCCGGTCTGCTCTCGATCGTCATTCCCGCCCACAACGAGGAGCGCGTCATCGCCGAGAGCGTCCGCGGACTGCGCCGGCAGACCCGCCGCAACTTCGAGGCGATCTATGTGCTCGACCGCTGCACCGACCGCACGCGCGAGCTGCTCGTCGCCGCAGCGGAGGGCGACCCGCGCATCCGCTTCATCGAGAACGGCCACTGTCCCGACGACTGGGCCGGCAAGTGCAACGCGTGCCGCGTGGGCGCGCGCGAGGCGACGGGCGAGTGGCTGCTCTTCACCGACGCCGACTGCCGCTTCGCGCCGGACATGCTCGACGCCATGCTGGCGATCGCGCAGGCCCGCGGAACGACGCTCCTCTCGGCGCTCGGGCGCCTCACCTTCCAGCACGGTTTCGAGCGGCTGCTGCAGCCCGTCGCGGCGGCGGTGCTCCTGCGCATCTTTCCGCTCGACAAGGCGAACCGCGAGCACCGGCGCTGGCCGTTCGCGAACGGGCAGTTCCTGCTGTTCCGCCGCGACGCCTACGAGGCGTTCGGCGGACACGACCTCGTGAAGGACGCGCTCCTCGAGGACCTCGCGTTCGCGTGGCGCATCCACGCCCGCGGCGGACGGCTGGGCGTCGTCGATGCGTCGCGGCGCATGGAGGTCGCGATGTACGACTCCGCCAAGGCGATGCGCTCGGGCTGGACGCGCATCTACATCGAGAGCTGCGGCCGCCGGCCGCGCAGGCTTGTCTTCGCGGCGGTCGAGCTCTTCATCGTGTCCGTCGTCCTGCCGCTTGCGGCGCTCGCCGCGACCGTCGTCGGGGTCGCGGGCTCGCTCGCGGGACGCGACGGGTCGGTGCTCGTTGCTGCGATCGGACTCGTCGCGATCACCCTCGGCTTCGCGACCGTCGCGCTCCTCCACCAGCGCCAGCGCGCGCCGCTCCTCGGCGCGTTCGCCCACCCGTTTGCGGCCTTCCATGTGGTGCGATGGCTCTTCGACGGCGCGCGCATGCTCCGTCAACGCGTGCCGGTCCGCTGGGGCGGGCGCGAGTACATCCTCGAGCCTCAGTGAGCCCGGGCTGCGTTCGCGCCAACGACGCGCCCCTCGCGGCATGGCTACACTCCGCGCCACTCCGGCCTGATCGATGTACGCCCCGCTCCTCGCCAACCGCTACCTCACCTCGAGGATCATCCCGCTGATCGCGGTGGGTGCCGTCGCGCTCTGCGTGGCGCTCGTCATCATCGTGGTGAGCGTCATGTCGGGCTTCCTCGACATGGTGCGCAACTCGGGCAAGACGCTCATCGGCGATGTGGTCGTGAGCTACCCGATCTCGGGCATCCCCTACTACGACGAACTGATCAAGGAGATCGAGGCGCTCCCGGAGACCGAGGCGGCCAGCCCGATCGTCGAGACGCTCGGCCTCCTCCGCATGCCCTACGGCACGATGGAGACGACGCAGGTTCCGGGCGAACCGGGCCGCAGCGAGCAGAGCATCCGCGGGCGCGTCGAGTTCGTGCATGTGTGGGGCATCGAGCCGGAGTCGCTCGAGCGGGTCGCGGGCTTCTACGACAAGCTCTACTGGCGCAAGCCGAGCGACGAGGTCGCCAAGGGCCTTGCGCCCGACGATCCGCGGCTCGAGGCGTACTACCAGCGCGACGAGCAGGGCAAGTCGCTGCGCTCCTCGCGCGGCCGCGACGGCATCGTGCTCGGGATCGAGATCTCGCCCTACAACAAGCGCACGCGCGACGGAAGCTACCGAACGCGCGGGCCAAGCGGCGCGCAGGATCCCGACTACTTCATGCCGGACATGCCGACGACGCTGACCCTGGTCCCCATCTCGTCGAACGCGAAGCTCGGCGAGGACCAGAGCCGCGAACTCGACATCGTCAACGAGATCCAGAGCGGCGTGTTCACCATCGACTCGCAGCGAGTGCTCGTGCCGATCAAGGTGACGCAGGAGATGCTCAAGCTCGACGAGGCTCCGTTCGCGGATCCGTCGAAGCGCGACGCGAACGGCCGGCCGATGATCGTCGGCACCACGCCCGCACGCGCGACGACGATCGTGGTGCGCGCGAAGGACGGCGTCCGCTCGGAGGATCTGCTCGCCGGGGTGGAGCGCGCGTACGCGAGCTTCTCGGCGCGGATGCGCGCGGACCCGACGCGAACCCTGCTGCCGCCGCCGATCGACCGCACCAACATCGAGACCTGGGAGCAGCGGCTCGCCGACCTGATCGGCCCGGTGCAGAAGGAGCGCGAGCTGATGCGCACGCTCTTCTCGATCGTGTACATCGTGTGCGCGGCGCTGGTGCTCGCGATCTTCTGGGCGATCGTCCAGGAGAAGACGCGCGACATCGGCATCCTGCGCGCGGTGGGCGCGTCGCGCGTCGGCATCCTGTGGATCTTCCTGCGGTACGGCCTCTTGATCGGCGTCGTCGGCTCGCTGGTGGGCGTGCTCCTCGCGTCGATCATCGTGAACCGTCTCAACGACATCCACGAACTGATCGGCATGCCCGCCTCGACCCCCGTGAAGGTGACCGCATGGATCGCTGCGGCGCTGGCGCTCGTGATGCTCGTCCGCGGCCTGCGCCGCGCGTCGGCGCTGCAGACGGTGTGCTGGGCCTTCGGCTTCGCCGCGCTCAGCGTCATCGCCTTCAGCCTGCTGAACTACCAGGGCTACATGGTCTGGGATCCAGCCGTCTACTACTTCACCCGCATCCCGAGCGAAGTCGACTGGGACACCGTCCGCACGACCGTGGCGGGCGGGATCCTCTTCAGCGTCATCGGCGCTGCGATTCCCGCCGCGCGCGCCGCCGACACGGACCCGG
>CAIXEV010000697.1 GCA_903918555.1 uncultured bacterium
CCGTGCTCGACCTCGGCGCGGGCGGCGGCTTCGACTGCTTCATCGCCGGCGCGAAGGTCGGCGCGCAGGGCCGCGTGATCGGCGTCGACATGACGCCCGAGATGGTGTCGAAGGCGCGCCGCAACATCGAGGGCTATGCGAAGCAGACGAAGCTTGCGAATGTCGAGTTCCGCCTCGGCGAGATCGAGAACCTTCCCGTCGCCGACGCGAGCGTCGATGTCGTGATCTCGAACTGCGTGCTCAATCTCTCGCCCGACAAGCCGCGCGTCTGGCGCGAGATCACGCGCGTGCTCAAGCCGGGCGGGCGCGTGGCGGTGTCCGACCTTGCGTTGCTGAAGCCGCTGCCCGAGGTGGTGCGCGCCGATGTCGAGGCGCTCGTCGGCTGCGTCGCCGGCGCCGTGCTCGTCGACGAGACGCGCGCCCAGGCCGAGGCCGCGGGGCTCTCCGACATCGTGCTCTACTCGAAGCCCGAGTACATCGACGCGATGACGAACTGGGAAGATCCGCTCTACCGGAAGATCGTGGCGGCGCTTCCGCCGGAATCGAAGCCGAGCGACTACATCACGAGCCTCGATGTGACGGCGACGCGGCGCGGATGACGCGCGAGAGGTCAAGAGTCCATGCAGCGCTTTCTTTCTGAGTTTCTCGGCACCTACGCGCTTGTCTTCGCAGGCACGGGCGCAATCGTGGTCGATGCGGCGTCGGGCGGCGCGATCACGCATGTCGGCGTGGCGCTCGTCTTCGGCCTCGTCGTCATGGCGATGATCTCAACCTTCGGCGATGCGTCGGGCGCGCACCTCAACCCGGCGGTGTCGATCGCGTTCTGCGCGGCGAAGCGGCTGCCCGTGCGCGATCTCGCGCCCTACATCGCGGCGCAGTGCGCGGGGGCGTTCGCGGCGTCGCTCACGCTGCGCGCGCTCTTTCCCGACAGCGCCACGCTGGGAGCGACGCTGCCCGCAGGGGCGGTCGGCCAGTCGTTCATCCTCGAAGCGATCCTCACCGCGATCCTGATGCTCGTCATCCTCGCCGTCTCGAGCGGATCGAAGGAGAAGGGGATCACCGCCGGCATCGCGATCGGCGCAACCGTCGCGCTCGAGGCGATGTTCGCAGGTCCGATCTCAGGTGCCTCGATGAATCCCGCTCGCTCGCTCGCGCCTGCGGTCGTCTCCGGAGCGACCTCGCACCTCTGGGTGTATCTCGTCGCGCCGATCGCCGGGGCGCTGATCGCGGTGCCGCTTGCTCGCGCGACGGTGCTTGCGAAGCGAACGCCCGACTCGGCCTGAAGCCGCGAACGAGCCTATCCTTCGCGCCCATGGATCCGGTTTCACACGGTCTGCTCGGTGCGACGGCCGCCTTCGCCGTCGTCGGTGGCCGCATCGGGCGTCGCGCCGCGGTCGCGGGCCTCGTCGGCGGCCTCATCCCCGACGCCGACATCTTCCTCGCGCCCGTCTCCGACCCCGCGCTGCCGTTCGAACTGCACCGCCACTTCACGCACGCGATCGTGCTGGCGCCGGTGTTCGGCGCGCTCGCCGCGGCGCCGCTCCTCCTCGTGCCGCGCTGGCGCGACACGCCGTGGCTCTTCCTCCTCGCGGGCGTCATCGGCTGCGCGACGCACGGAGTCCTCGACCAGTTCACGAGCTACGGCACGCATCTCTGGTGGCCGTTCGTTTCCGAGCGCACCGCATGGGATGCGCTCAGCATCGTCGATCCCTTCATCACGCTGCCGCTCCTCGTCGGGCTCGCGATCGCGCTCGTCATGAAGCGCACGAAGGCTGCGGCGGTGACGCTTGCGCTGACCGCGGCGTACACGGGGCTTGGCTTCGTGCAGCGCGAGCGCGCACTCGTGGTCCAGCGAGAACTCGCCGCGGCGCGCGGCGACACGATCGAGCACGGCCGCGCGATGCCGACGCTCGGCAACCTCATTCTGTGGCGCTCGCTCTACCGGACGCCTGAGGGCGCGATGCGCGCCGACGCCGTGCGGCTTCCCCTGTGGGGCGCGGCGGTCGTGCGCGAGGGCGACGCCGCGGAGCCCGTGGCGGATCTCGCGGCGTTTGCCGAAGAGGGGAGCGGCGAGCACGGGCGTCTCGTGCGGCTCTCGGCATTCGCCGATGGTTTCGTGCTCGCTCGCGCACTCGACGGCGCATCGTCGGTGGTCCTCTACGACGCGCGCTACTCGATGGACACAGCCGGGTTCGATCCGATGTGGGGCGTGCGCGTCGACCGCTTCCGGTCGATCGGCGGCGACAGGCTCGCGTGGTACTCCGGCGGTTCGCGCCGCAGCGAGCGCGCAGGCGAACTCCTCGCGGAGATCCTCGCGGAGATCCTCGGCTCGACGCCGCCGGCCGCAGTGGGCGAGGCGGCGCCGTGACCGCGGTCGCCCTCACCATCGCCGGATCCGATCCCTCGGGCGGCGCCGGCCTGCAGGCTGATCTCAAGACCTTTCACCGGCACGGCGTGTACGGCGAGAGCGTGGTCACGCTGCTCACGGTGCAGAACACGCGCACGGTCGCGGGCATCGAGTTCGTCGCGCCTGCGTTCGTCGGTGCGCAGATCGATGCGGTCGTGTCCGACATCCCGCCGCGCGCGGCCAAGACGGGCGCGCTCGGTCGCGCCGACATCATCGAGGTCGTCGCCGCACGCGCGCGGGACTTCCGCTTTCCGCTCGTCGTCGATCCTGTGATGGTGAGCAAGCACGGGCTGCCGCTGCTTGCCGACGATGCGGTCGAGGCGCTTGTGCGGAGCCTTCTGCCGCACGCGACGCTGGTGACGCCGAACCTGCCCGAGGCGTCGCGCATGGTCGGATGCACGGTCGACGACGCCGCGAGCATGGAGCGCGCGGCGCATGCGATTCACGCGATGGGGCCGCACAGTGTCCTCGTCAAGGGCGGGCATCTTGAGCATGGCGCGCTCGATCTCCTCCTCGTCGATGGGCGCATCGTCCGCTTTCCCGGCGAACGCATCGCGTCGACGCAGACCCACGGCACCGGCTGCACGCTTTCCGCGGCGATCACGGCCCGCCTCGCGCGCGGCGAGTCGATCGAGCGGGCCGTCGCAGGCGCGCGAGCCTTCGTGCGTGCCGCGATCGCGGGGGCGCCCGGCCTCGGCGGCGGGTGCGGGCCGGTCGATCACTTTGCCTCGGTGCCGTGACCCAAAGGCGCCACGGAGCAGGGGGGTGTGCCGGTCGTCGCCTCGGCGTCGCCGCCCCTGGATGGCAGCTCCAGGACTTGATGGCAGCTCCAGGACTTCGGACCGCCGACCGAGGCCAGTGACGCCGCGCGCTCACGCGCGCGAGGGTTCGCGCGGCTCACGCGCGCGAGGGTTCGCGCGGCTCACGCGCGCGAGGGTTCGCGCGCGCTGCGCGTGAGGAGCGCCTCGGTGGATGCTCCGCATGCGACGCCAGCCGTGTAGCAGACGAGATCGCTCCAGATGAAGCCCGACCCGAGGACGAGCGCGCCGAGGCGGTTCGCCCGGAGACCGTCGATCCATGGAGCGTGGTAGAGCTGGCTTGTCTCGATCGCGAAGGCGAACGCGAGTGCGGCGATGGCGCGGCGCGCGATCGGGGCGGACGGCGCGATCACGGTGGCGAGCAGATAGACGAGGAGCGCCCAAAGCGCGTCTCCTGCGTAGGCTGCGACGAAATCGGGCAGTGCCGGCGCGTATCGGCGCGAGGCGAGGCCGAGCGCGATGGTGGCCAGCGCCGCGGCGATGGCGATGGCTCTGCGTCTTGACCAGAGGGCGGTGATCGGCACGGATGGAAGATACGCGACCATCGTCGGTCGAGGCGCCGCAGCGGCGTCAGGGTCGTCGGAGCGGCCCGTGTCTGACTCGTCCGTCGAGCTGTCCCTTGAGCAGGGAGGGGCCGTCGGGCTCCTGCGCAAGTCCCAGCAAAATCCGCGATTCGCAGCCCTTCAACGACAGCGTGCGGCGCATTCCTGCGCTTTGACTGCGGCGTGCGGGGCGCTTGTGTGCCTATCTGGCGGGTCCCATCGCGCTTGCGTCCTCTGGCCTGGTCGACTTTGACCCAGAGCCGATCGATGACGCCTCGTTCCTCGGAGAATCACATGCAGCAGCCGGCCCTCGCCTCTCGTCTCCTCAGCCTTGCGCTCTTCTCCGCCGTCGCGCCCGTCGGGTCGGCCATGGCATCGGGGTTCTACGGCGGCGATCCGTACGCCGCGTATCCGAACATCCCACTCTTCGCGGGCTATCAGCCAGCCTCGATCGTGGGCATGGCCTACGACGACTTCGACTGGCCAGCCGGTACCGGCACGATCGGCATGGTCGGTGGCAACTTCTGGGGGCCGAGCGTGGGCTCCTTCGACTCCGCCTATTGGGAGATCCGCTCTGGCATGTCGGCGGGCAACGGCGGCACCCTCGTCGCTTCAGGCTGGGGCACGCCCACGGTGTCGGCGACGGGCTTCACGCAGGGCGGCTCCGCGGTGTGGCGCGTCGAACTCGCCATCACCGGTGTCACGCTGGCGAGCGGTTCTTACTGGTTCGCCATGGCGGTCGATGATCCCGCGCACTCGGGCGCCTTCGTCGCGAACACCACTGGCGTCAACGGGATCGGACCGTCCGTCG
This sequence comes from uncultured bacterium, assembly GCA_903918555.1. Classification (GTDB taxonomy): domain Bacteria; phylum Planctomycetota; class Phycisphaerae; order Phycisphaerales; family SM1A02; genus QWPT01. The sequence goes on from CAIXEV010000697.1 coordinate 4,579, forward strand.
GCAACAACGCGCTGCTCTATGACAACGGAACCAGCTTCTGGAACTTCCGCCAGGTCGGCGCGGGAGGCGATGGGTACGCCGGCGTCGACGCGTCGTACTTCATCAGCACCGTTCCCGCGCCCGGCGTGCTTGCGCTCCTTGGCCTTGGCGGGCTCGGCACGGTTCGTCGCCGTCGCTGACCGGGATCGACGCGGACGGAAGATACGCGACCATCGTCGGTCGAG
>CAIXEV010000698.1 GCA_903918555.1 uncultured bacterium
CCACGGCGCCGACGAGGGCGAATGCGATGGCGAGCGGCCACGGATTCTCGAAGAGCCAGGAGTCCACGCGGGCACGATAGTCGGGGGTGGGCGGCCTCCGTGCGGCTTGGGTCGCGGAAACCTGAATGGAGCGCGCGCGGGGCGGGCTTTTCTGCAGGTCCCCGCCGACATCGGCCGATCACGATCGATGCGGCGGAGCCGCGTCCAAAGGGTTCGCATCGGGCGGCTGGTTGCCGCGCGATGACGGTGCCGGGGCCGCGCTTCGACCTCGACCCGCGATGGCAGCCCTCCCCTCAACTCCGTCGTCCGACCTCGTCACGCCCGCATCGACCGGCGACGCGGCGTCCGCTTCTCCGCGCGTCACGGCGACCATCACCACCGGAAACCCCGTGCTCGAGCGCAATCTCGCCGCGCTGCGTGCGCGAAATCCCGACATCGTCCGCGCGATCCGCGAGGCGCCCACCGCGACGCTCGAGTGGACCCACGCCGCAGACGGCACGCGGATCGCGAGCTACCAGGGCCGCGCGCTCGCCTCGCGCCACGCGCCGCGCGCCGAGGCCGCGACCTTCGCCGAGGGCATCGACTACACGACCAAGGGCACCGCGATCGTGATGGGCTTCGGCCTTGGCTACCACGTGGCCGAGATCTGCGACCGCATGGGCCGCAACGGCATCGTCATCGTGCTCGAGAGCGATCTCCCGCTCCTGAAGGCGGTGCTGGGCGAGCTCGACTTCGCGCGCGAGCTTGCGCTGCCGGCGCTGATCATGTTCGACGGCACCGAGCAGGCCGGCAACTACGCCGACCGCCTGATCGGCTTCGAGGGCACGCTCGTGCAGGGCATCCAGCTGCTCGAGCATCCGCCGAGCCGCAGCCGCCTCGGCGATCATCCGAAGGAATGCGCGCGCATCATGACCGAGATCGTGCGCGGCGCACGCAACACGATGGCGACGGTTCTTGCGCGCAGCGCGCACACGGTCGGCTCGATCTTCCGCAACGCGCGCCACTATGTCGGCGGCGAGACGCTCCTGCCGCTGCAGGGCATCGCGAAGGGCCGCCTCGGCGTCGTCGTCAGCGCAGGCCCGAACCTCCGCAAGAACCTGCATCTCCTCGCCGAGCCCGGCGTGCGCGACCGCTGCCTGATCGTCGCCACCCAGACGGTGCTGAAGCCGCTCCTCAAGGAAGGCATCCGCCCGCACTTCGTCGCGTCGCTCGACTGGCACTACATCTCGAAGCGCTTCTACGAAGGGCTCACCGAGCACGATGTCCGCGACACCACGCTGATCCTCGACCCGCAGGCGAACCCCGTCGTCGCGGAGAGCTTCCCGGGCCGCGTCCGCGTCATCACCGCGCCGCACCTCGACGCCGTGCTCGGGCCGGTCGCGCGCGACTCCGGACGGCTTCCGCCATGCGCGACCGTCGCGCACCTCTGCTACCAGATCGCGCGCTTCCTCGGCTGCGATCCCGTCGCGCTCATCGGCCAGGACCTCGGCTTCACCGACGGCGTCTACTACGCCCGCGGCACGGCGATCGACGAGATCTGGTCGCCCGAGCTCAACCCGTTCAACACGATCGAGAACTTCGAGTGGACGCGCATCGTTCGCCAGCGCGCCCACCTTGTGAAGCTCAAGGACATCCACGGCCGCTCGATCTTCACCGACGGACAGATGGAGTCGTACCTCCAGCGCTTCGAGTCGTTCTTCCTGCAGGACGAGCGCAGCGGGCTCCGCACCATCGACGCGACCGAGGGCGGCGTCAGGAAGCAAGGCACGATCGTGCAGCCGCTGGCGGAGGCGCTCGCGGAGTTCGCGAAGGAGCCCTTGCCGCCGATTCCGCAGCCAGGCGCGGAGCTCGACCAGGCACGGCTGCGCGCGGCGGTCCGGCGCCTCGAGGATGTGGAGGACAAGGTGCGTCTCCTGCGATCCGCGTCGCGCAAGGTGGCCGACGCGATCGAGCAGCTGCTCGAGCACAAGCCGCGCACGATGAGCGACGACGGGATCTGGCGCGTCATCAACTCCGAGCGCGACAAGGTCAGCGAGCAGCTCGATGCGCTTGCGCTCGTCGACGGCTTCGCGAGCCTCGGCGCGTTCCGCCGCGCGAAGGCAGACCGCCGCATCGAGCACACGAAGGGCGTCGACGAGATCGGCATCCAGAAGCTTCACGCCGAACGCGACCTCGCGAATGTCCGCTGGATCGAGGAGGCGTCGGAGGCGTATCTCAAGGAGCTCACGCGCATGGAGCGGCGCCTGTCGCTGCCGGGCGGCGCGCGCATGAACGAGATCGAGGGCGACC